>CAVLAO010000024.1:0-25493 GCA_963660915.1 Bacteroides sp. CAG:927
TAATTGTCAAACCAATCAGAGACGCTGTTTTCAACCCAACTATGTTTCACTTTCAACCAGTCGAATTTCTCCTGCCTGAATAAGCCGCACAAAAAGCGGAGCCAGTTCCGGATCAAATTCTCTGCCGCAGCCTTTTTCCAGTTGATCGATCGCGTAGTCAATGCTTAACGCCTTTCGATAGGGGCGGTCGGTTGTCATCGCATCAAAGGCATCTGCAACAGCAAGGCACCGGGCAGATAACGGAATCTCTGCTCCGGCTGCTCCTCTTGGATATCCGCGGCCATCCCAACGCTCATGATGCCCCACCACTGCCGGAATCAAATAGTCCATGGCAGGCAAATGCCGAATCATATCAATTGAATTATTGACATGGCTCTTAATCGTTTCATATTCCGCATCGGTAAGCTTTCCGTTTTTGCCCAGAATATTTTCCGGAATACTAATCTTCCCGATATCATGCAGTAAACCAGCTTCGTAAATCATGCGCACCTGTTCATCATTCATGCCGTATGCAGCTGCCAGAATCGCAGAGTAGCGCGCCACATTTCGGCTGTGTTGATAGGTATAATGATCTTTTGCATCAATCGCCGCTGTCAGTGCCCGAATTGCTGTTTCATTGCGCTGATAAGCTGAATCTGCACTCCGGCGAATAATGCATAGCGCCCTCTCCCGTGGGGAATGAACCGTTGTTGACTCAACTGCAAACCGATTGATTCCCTGTTTGCCATTTGCTTTCGCATGATAAGTCGCCAAGTCTGCATTCTCCATTAGTTCTTTGGCTGAAGAGGCGGCAAACGGACTGACGCAAATACCGCAGCTCACCGTAAGCCCTCGCATATACCGTCTCTCCGGTGCTGCATTAATCTCTGCCACGCGGCGGCGAATTTCCTGCGCCAAAAGATCTGCTGCACGTCCGTCATAATGCGGCATCAAGACAGCAAACACTTTTCCGCTGCTTCGAAAAATGAGGCCGTTGGTATCTACACAACTGCGCAAAATATTTGCCACTTCAACTAAAACGCGATCGCCCTCGCTGACGCCGTAGAGCTGATTGTACAACTTGAAGTCATCCAAATCGATGTACAGCAATGCCAAAGAACTGTTGCGGCACAAATCAAACTGCCGCTCAATCTGCTCCACGAAATAGCGATAGTTGTACACTCCTGTCAGACTGTCAACTCTGGCTTCCCGGTAAACCTGCTCATAAAGAGCAGCGTTTTTTAACGCAATCGCCGTAATGGAAGAAACTGTGGTCAGGAAGCTCAATTCTGTATAAGAAAAATGAACATTTTTATCCTTCCCGGACAACAGCACAACGCCGACCAAACCTTCCTGGTCTCGCAGCGCCACCATGCATCCAAGACCAATACGGCGAAAAGTTTCCTTCTCGCTTTGCCACATCGATTGATACAATGGACTGCAGCGAAATTCATCCATCAGCAAATAGGACTCCTGCTCCTGTAAATAGGTCAGGCAAGGGCTGTCTTTTTTGATTTCAACGCCGCCAGAGTCCAAAGAAGAATTACTGCAGCGAGATAGAAAGCACTCCTTTTCCGGCAGGCAAATAATCACCCGCTCAACCGGAATTTCCACTTGGATAATTTCTACCAGGCGCTCCATGATTTCGTTTACATCTAAGCTTTGAGAGATAACATTTGAATAAGTACTCAGCCGTTTATCCTGCTGGCGCTCCCGGGAAAAAACCTGATTTAGTATACTCCGCAGCAATTGATATATTCCAACCATCATCAGAGCGACAACAACTGCAACCACCATTGTTGCAACATTATCATTCATGCCAAACCAACGAATAAAAGAATCTTTCACGCTGCCAATGTAATATGCTCCAAACAGCACAAACACTGCTGCCAGAATCAACACCAACAGAGAACGGGAAATCAGCAGTTTCAAGCTGAACATGTGCTTTTTATACAGTGCCCATGTTAAGAGCACCGCGCAAATAATCCCTGAAAATTGATCCCATGGAAACACATTCCCCGGCATAATAGAGATCATATTGCCCAGTGCCATAATAACGCAGGCAAAAATCAACGCCAGCAGGCCGGGAGAACGCAGTCCCCGCTCCTTCACCGCCCTGCGAATAATCTGCGCCGTGGACAGCACAATACTCAACAGGACAACCAGTGGAACCACAATCAGCAGCGGAACAGAACCGTAATGAAAAACTGTTTTTCCCGCCGCCGTAACCCCCGGAGTTGGCGGCTGCAGAAAAATACCACGGGTGGTCAATACTAAAATGATCGCCGTTGCAATGGACCACACCGCTTTTAGGAAAACGCCCCGTTCCCGTATAAAATTGCAAACAAAGAAAAAGCAGCACAGCGCAATCGAAAACAAAGCAAGCAGCGACACATAGAACCAGAAACTGACTCCCGGCGGCACTTGCATCCGCATCAGTACAGAGGCTCCGGACCAGGCAGTCAGCACCCCAAGGAAGACAATAAAGGTGCGCACTTCGCGGTTCTTCTTGGCTGCCATAAAAGTAATAAACAGCAAAAAGAAGCAGCAAAATGCAAGAATATTTACGAAGAGAAATTGAACATTTGCCACCTGGTCTTCACCTCCTTCATCAATTGAAACTCGCGCTACTCAGCAGCGATACTGCTTCTGAAACTCCAGCAGTTCATTCACATCCAGTGAACTTGGATTGATTCGCAGAATCGTTCTTTTGCTCTTCTGCTGAAATGCGGAAATCACTCCGTACTTCAGAATATCAATCTGCAGCGGTTCGATGGACAGCAGCTTTTTCAAATCCGCATAGTCGCTGTCAAAATAGCGAAAATATGCTGACAAATGATCGGTCAGTACCTGTTTAGACGCTGCTGCCATCTGTTGTTCCGATGGTGGAATTTCTACAAACATATGCAAAAACGGCCGATTTTGCGCATCATATTCCTTGCGGGCAAACCACGCTGAAATCGGAAGTTTTGACAGTTGAAGGACCTGCTGCACAGAGGCCTCCGTAATACGGGTAAATCCGGCAATATCAATCACGCTGGGGATACGATCCTGAAAATAAAACCGTGGAAGTTCATTTTGTCCCGCCGAAACACACCGATAGACGTCGCCGATGCGATAGCGCATAAATGCACCGCCATGGAACACACTAATGACTAACTCATACTGTTCTCCTGCGGTCACCTCGTCCATCAGGCAGGTACGGGGCTCATATTCCGAATCCGCAAGACTCCGAAGCATTTCCGCCTCCGGAATAAATTCATAAAAGCAGGCATTCGGGAAAAAAACCATGCCATTGCGATTCCAATCTTCGGCTGCAATGCAGGTACTCTCTGTCCCTGCTGCAATTTCAATCGGTGAAACCCCCCACGCCGCGGTCAGCGCCTCTCGATAGCAACGTGAGTCGGGCCCGGTATATACAAACCCCTTAATGTGAAATAAATCTTTCGGCTGAAGTCCGCGCCCATCTCTGCGGCAAAAATACTTCGCCTTTACATAGCGCGCCGCGATCATCGGGCTGATGGTTCGTGCAGCGCTTCCCCCGCTCCCCATGCCTGAGAAGCGTTCGGTAATAAAATTCGCTACCGCGCCCATACCGAAGAAATAGTCGATTCCACCGGTCAATCCCTGCGCAAATCCATTTTTGATGCGCTGAGAAAAGCTTGCCGATGCAGACTGCCTGTCATTAGGAAGCCAGTCGAAGCGGATGTCCTCTCCAAGCAGCGACGGCATTAGCCCGGTTGCATACGGAAGTGGAGCTCCCCCATACAGTACCCGATCTCCTTTGTGTACGGAAAACTGACCCTTTTCTCGGCTGGTACACAGCATTGTCAAAGTGCAAAGATTGTGTCGATACGTATCCAGCATTTCTCTGGTGTAGGGTGCAACCTTTGTTGGGCGCAATCCACCCTCCCAGGTCGTTTGAATCCAGATCACCGGCTGCCCCGGCAACTGTTCTGCCCGCTTCGCCAAAAGAGTATCTGCGTAGTCTGTATAACTGGTCAACGGAAGCATTTCCCGCAGCTGTTCAAAGTTTTCCGGTCTTTTCCCGTTTAACAGGCGCTTTCCTAATCCACTGCCACACCAGCAGGTTAATTGTTCCTGCAACAGACGATGCTGCATAAACATGTAATCCTTCAGTGAAAGATCCAAATATCCGCAGTACTCCCCCCAGAGCTGTGTGCGAGACATTTTCTTCAGTTTTTTCTCAAATTGCAATGGGGGTCACTTCCTTCTATTCAGGCAGCGCGCTGTATTGCGCAGATTTGGAACAAGGAACGGTACCTTCGATTGATATTCGGCATATCCTTCTATGCGCCGGATAAAAACGACCTGATCTTCAAATGCCGCCAGCAACACATCCAACAGTCCATAGATCATACCCACAAAAGGGCTCAGTCCGGCCCCCAACCACAAAAACAGCATCAAAAAGCAAAAGAACAACACTCCCGGATGGCGGCACAGGGCATACACGCCTTTCGCACATACCATCCTCTGCTCCCCCGGCTGCCCGTAGGATGCCTGACGGGGCAATGAAAAAAACAGTGCGTCCAACTCCAGCCACAGTGCTCCTGCCGCCAGTGCCAGACAAATCAATTGGCCGGGGATAACAGGGAACATCGACTTTGAAAAGTGTAGTTGACCTGCCAAAGAGATCACCAACAAAACACAGGAAAGTGGGAACAGCCATTTCCCGAACGATTTTCTCCACCATGCGTCGTTGCAGTCACTTAGAAAAAGAAGTGCGTAACTCAGCACACCAAGTCCAAATAAAACGTTCTGCAGTATACTCACCCCTATCCTACGCTATCAACGCCGTCCTTTTCGCATCGCCAGTCCGTAGACCAATCCCAGCGCACCACCGATGATATGCGTCAGTTGAGAAACATTGTCGGAAAGGAAAATCGCATCATGAATTTCCTGTCCCAGATAAAGTGCTGTTACCGCAAGAAAAGTTAAAGGGATTCGTCCTCTCTGATAGCTGACCATGGAGGCAAGAATAATCATCATAAACACCACACCGCTTGCACCAAGCAATGCAGTGTGCGGAAAGAAAAACATATCCACAAGTCCGGTCACAACCGCCGTTACTGCAATCATGCCAAGCAATCGGCCGCTGCCATAAAATTCTTCCACAATCGGACCTAACAGCAAAAAGAGCATCATATTGCTGATGTAATGGCTCATTCCGGAGTGTCCAAGCACATGTCCGAACAGGCGCACATAAGTCAACGGATCCGCCCAGGAGGCAGCATACACGCAAAACAGCTTCTGCGTAGTAACCCCATTTGTCACATAGCCAAGCCCCAAGACCAAAAGGGAGAGCAACGCAAAGGACAATGTAACCGGTGCATTATAATCAAACTTACGAAGCAATCCGCTCCCTCCACTCATAAAATAGTCAAAATCTACGACCGATTATACCATAACCCGACTTGCTTGAAAAGAGGAGAGAAGTGTGCTACATTGATTTATATCACAGTTTTTTCCGAATACAACAGGATTAAAAGTTAGTTAAAATCATTTTCGAAGGGAGTCATCTATGGAACGTTCTGAACTGCTTCACCACGTTGACCACACATTGCTTCGCCCGGACACTACATGGGCGGAAATACAACAGTTATGCGACGAAGCACTGGCCTATCACACCGCCTCGGTCTGTGTTCCCCCTGCTTATGTCAGTCGCTGTGCCAATTATCTTCGCGGTCGTGTTCCCATCTGCACGGTAATCGGCTTTCCGAACGGATACAACACCACAAATGCAAAAGCATTCGAGGCGGCAGAAGCCGCCGATAACGGTGCAGATGAATTGGACGTTGTGGTCAATCTCGGTTGGGTTAAAGAAGGTCAGTGGGGACTTGTTATGAGCGAAATTCAAACTGTAAAACGTGCCTGTCCCGGTAAAACCGTCAAAATGATTATCGAGGCCTGCCTTCTCTCTGAGGAAGAAAAACTTCGCCTGTGCAAGACAGCTACTTTAGGAAAGATTGACTACATCAAAACATCTACCGGTTTCTCTTCCGGTGGAGCCACTGCGGAAGACGTAGCTCTGCTGGCTGCAAATGTCGGCCCGAATGTAAAAATCAAGGCCTCCGGCGGAATTTCTACATTGGAGGATGCGGAGCAATTTCTCGCTCTTGGTGCAGACCGCCTCGGCAGTAGCAAACTTGTCCGGCTCGTTATGGAAGAACAATCTTTATAATGGCTTAGGCTGAAAACAGTAAAACAGCGCCAATCGAAGTAATATCGATTGGCGCTGTCTGCATTGTTGCGATATACGATTCAGCTAATTGCTTCCAACATAAAGGTCACCGGGCGCAGGCCATCGGAACAACAGGCGAAGTGAGGCGGAAGCGTTTCAATTTCCCCCGGTTGACAGAATCCGGCTCGATCACAGACCAACAGCACATCTTTCCAAATATCTGCCCATGCCCAGTCGCAAAAGCCCTCCGGTTTGCAATTACCAAAGGGATCAAGCTGAACGGTAAAAGTCATTCCCTCTTGAAAAAAATTGCACGGAACCACAGTTCCCCGTTCTGCGCCGGGACGATATTGCGCATATTTTTCGCCCAAATCTGTGTAACATGCCACCTTTACCACCGTGATACGTACAGTATGATTCACAAAGGTACGGTCTCTCATAGCAAGAACCTCCTCATTCATTATACCACGACAACCACTAATCAGTTTTAGTCAGGGATGATTCCCTTGTCGTGATTGACTTTCTTTTGATTCTTTGACTGATCCATATTATCCTGCCGGTACGGACTAATGTTATCATTTTGTTATCGCTGTCGATAACAAAATCTCCATAACTGTGGATAGTGGATAATAGCAAAATGTTCTGGTTCAGATTATAAGCGGGTTTTCTTAGGCGTGCAATACAGTTTTTTCATTCTGTCACATAAAACTTGTTTTGTGTGGTTCGTTTTCTGCTACTCACACGCCTAGCAAAGGCCGTGTCTGAATTAGAACAGCTGATTGGAGAAGCGGAGGAGTAATGCATACCAAGGCATTAAGACAGAAAATCCTAGACCTTGCGATTCGTGGCAAACTCGTCCCGCAAGACCCGAACGACGAGCCTGCTTCTGTCCTGCTGGAACGCATCCGCGCTAAAAACAGCAGATGGTCAAGGATGGCAAGCTGAAGGCAAAGCTCTTTTATTTTTAAGGGTAGAAACACTGGGTTCCTGTGTCACCTTTTCGACGTAAATAAATTCGTTCTCCCTTTCATCGAAAGCCTTCTTTTTAGCACTCTACCATCAAGAGTGCTAAAATTTACTTCGTATTTACGCAGTGTTCACAGTTCGTTCACAGACAAATCCTATACTAAAATCAAACAAAGGAATGGAGCGCTATCGCTCCAAAGGAGGGTTTGACAATGAGTCAACTGAATTACACGCAAAAATCCGCAGAGGTCATCCAGTCCGCTCAAAGCACTGCCGTTCAACATGGCAGTCCGCAGATTGAACAGTGCCATCTGTTATATGCTTTACTGGAAGATCCCCAAGGTTTGACCTCACAATTGCTGGAACGGATGGGTATGACTCCCGCCAGTCTCCGCGCCGCCGCAAAACAGCAGGTAGACAATCAACCCAGTGTTTCCGGTTCCGGACGGGAAGCCGACAAAGTTTACGTCTCCAGAGATGTAGACCAGGCATTACAGGCTGCGCAATCTGCAGCGGCATCCATGAAGGATGAGTACATATCTGTGGAACATCTGTTCCTCGGACTGTTGGAGCGGCCGGACACGAAATTGCGCCAGCTTTTCCAAACGTATCAAATCACAAAAGAAAAAGTACTCACTGCATTGTCTGATATTCGCGGCAATCAACGGGTTACTTCCGACAATCCGGAGGACACCTACGATGCCCTGAAAAAATACGGTACAGACCTGGTCGAGCGCGCCAGAGCGCAAAAACTGGATCCGGTCATCGGTCGTGACGATGAAATACGAAATGTGATCCGAATCCTCTCTCGTAAGACAAAAAACAACCCCGTCCTGATCGGTGAACCCGGTGTTGGCAAAACCGCAATCGCCGAAGGTCTGGCTCAGCGTATTGTCAGCGGTGACGTACCTAAGAGTCTTGCAAATAAGACCATCTTCTCCCTGGATATGGGTGCGCTGATCGCCGGTGCAAAGTATCGGGGTGAATTTGAAGAGCGGTTAAAGGCTGTTCTGGAAGCCGTCAAGAAAAGCGAAGGAAAGATCATTCTTTTCATCGATGAGCTGCACACCATTGTCGGTGCCGGTAAAACCGAAGGCAGTATGGACGCCGGTAACCTGCTGAAGCCTATGTTGGCCCGCGGTGAGCTGCATTGTATTGGTGCAACCACTTTGAATGAATACCGCCAGTATATCGAAAAAGATGCCGCTCTGGAGCGTCGGTTCCAGCCGGTCATGGTGGCAGAACCCACCGTGGAGGACACCATTGCTATCCTTCGTGGTTTGAAGGAACGGTACGAAGTCTATCACGGCGTTAAAATCCAGGATAATGCTATCATTGCTGCGGCAACGCTGTCCAATCGCTATATCAGTGATCGTTTCCTGCCGGATAAGGCAATCGATCTGGTGGACGAAGCCTGCGCACTGATCCGCACGGAGATGGATTCCATGCCGACAGAATTAGACGTAGTCTCTCGAAAGATCATTCAATTGGAGATCGAGGAGTCCGCTCTGAAGAAAGAAGAAGACCCTCGTTCGAAGGAACGGTTGGCCGAGCTGCAAAAGGAATTGGCCGATATGCGGGAGGATTTCAACGCCCGCAAGACCCAATGGGAAAACGAAAAGAACGCCATTGGCAAGGTGCAGGATCTGCGTAAGCAGATTGAACAGGCCAAACAGCAACTGGAGCGTGCTCAGCGAGAATACGACTACGAAAAAGCCGGTGCCATTCAATACAGCACTCTGCCGCAGCTGCAAAAACAACTGGAGGAAGAAGAAGCTCTGGCTGCTCAGGGCAAGCAGTCTAATTTGCTGCGCAATGCAGTCACAGAGGAGGAAATTGCCCGAATTGTTGAACGCTGGACCGGTATCCCCGTTGCGCGGTTGATGGAGGGTGAGCGCGAAAAACTGCTGCATCTGGAAGATATCCTCCACAAGCGCGTAATCGGGCAGGACGAAGCTGTCAGCCGCGTGGCGGAAGCAATTCTCCGTTCCCGTGCCGGAATTCAGGACCCGGATCGTCCCATCGGTTCCTTCCTCTTCCTCGGTCCAACCGGCGTCGGCAAGACCGAGCTGGCTAAAACATTGGCTGAAACACTGTTCGATGATGAGCGCAATCTGATCCGCATCGATATGAGCGAATACATGGAGAAGTACTCTGTCTCCCGCCTGATCGGTGCTCCTCCGGGATATGTCGGCTACGAAGAAGGCGGTCAATTGACCGAGGCAGTTCGCCGCAAGCCTTATTCTGTGGTTCTGTTCGATGAGGTGGAAAAAGCCCACCCGGATGTGTTTAATGTCCTGCTCCAGGTGTTGGATGACGGCCGCATTACCGACAGTCAGGGCCGTACGGTGGACTTTAAGAACACAATCATTATTCTGACCTCTAACCTGGGCAGTCAATTCCTGTTGGACGGCATCGAGGCAGACGGAAGCATCAGCGAGAGTGCTCGTGCTCAGGTAGAAGAGCTGCTGAAGCGCTCCTTCCGTCCGGAGTTCCTGAACCGGTTGGACGAGATCGTGTTCTACAAGCCTCTGACAAAGGATAACATCACCCATATTATCGACCTGTTGGTTGCTGACCTGAACCGTCGTCTGGACAGTCAGGAAATCTCGGTACGACTGACCGACGCTGCAAAGAACGAAATCATCGACCGCAGCTATGACCCCGCTTTCGGTGCTCGTCCGCTGCGCCGCTACGTTCAGCACACAGTAGAAACACTGATTGCACGCAAGTTGATCGCCGGGGATGTAACCAGCGGAACAGAGCTTACCGTCGATGTAGAAAACGGAGAGTTGGTTGTGCGCTGACAATCCGCTCCCCACAACCAAGATTTTTAGAGCCCGGATTTGCGGTTTTCGCAGATCCGGGCTCTTTTTCACGCCTTAAATCAACATGGATTTTCTGCGACAACCATAAGTAATTTTTTCTATTTTTCTCTTGCATTTCACTGTGCAAATGCACTATAATGACTCTCCATCCCCCTCTTTATCTCATTTATGGAAGGAAGTCATATCTCATGTCAAGGCGCACAAAGGGTGCTCTTCTCACCATATGCGGCAGCAGCTGCTGGGGAATTTCCGGCTGCATCGGTCAATATCTATTTACACGTCAAAATATGGACTCTCTTTGGTTGGTTCCGATTCGCCTGTTTTTAGCTGGTTTGCTGATGGGCAGTTTCTTTTTCGCCAAAAATCGAGCGCAGTTTTTTGCTCCCTTTCATTCCAGACGAAACATTATTGATCTTCTGATTTATGGTATTGCAGGCGTCAGCCTCAGCCAATTTCTATACTTCTTTACGATTCAATACTCCACCGCCGGCGTTGCTACCATACTGCAAGACCTTTTCCCCGCCATGGTGCTGGTCATCACCTGCATTTCCGGTCATCGGTTTCCCCGTTTGTTCGAAATATTTTCTATAATACTGGCGCTCTTCGGCGTGTTCCTGCTCACTACCCACGGAAGTTTCACCGACCTGGTTATTTCTCCTGTCGCCTTGATTTCCGGCATTCTCTGCGCGTTCTGCGTTGTGCTCTACAATATGTGGCCGAAAAACCTGCAAAAGCAGTTTTCCACTCCGCTCCTGCAAAGTTGGGCCTTCTTGCTGGGCGGCGGACTTGCCCTTCTGGTATTTCATCCCTGGACGATGGGCTATGTCCCCAATTTTCAGGGTATCCTTGGAATTGCCGGTGTTGTTATCATCGGAAACATACTGGCGTTTACCTGTTATATGCAGGGTGTCAAACTTGTCGGCGCCCAAACCGCCAGCTTGTATAGTTTCGCAGAACCGGTCACTGCAGCTATCATCAGCACATTTGTGCTCGGTTCTCCCTTCACTGTATGGGATGCGTTGGGCTTTGCCTGCATCTTTGTCATGTTGCTTCTGCTGAGTCTCTCTGGAAAAACTTCTTCGGATTTGTAATATTTCTATTGATATCTTGTGATGTTAGTGGTACTATGAACCCAAGATATTGTGATTTCAGGAGGTACCCCCCTATGAATTACGCTACAATCAAATCCTACGACGTTGCCAACGGCCCGGGTGTACGCGTCAGCCTGTTCGTCACCGGGTGTACCCACCGCTGCAAAGGATGCTTTAACTCCGAAATCTGGAGTTTTGATGCCGGACAACCATTTACCGCAGAAACCGAAGATCAAATTATAGAATACCTGAAGCCATGGTACATCCGAGGATTTTCTCTCCTCGGCGGTGAACCTTTTGAAGTGGAAAATCAAAAGGCATTGGTTCCTCTGCTAAAGCGAATTCGGGAAACGTATCCAGAAAAGACGATCTGGTGCTATAGCGGTTATGATTTTGAGAAGGACATTCTGGCCGGTCAGTTGGGACCATGGGAAATCACGGAACAATTGCTCTCCTGCATCGATATTCTGGTGGACGGCGAATTCCATCAAGAGGAAAAGGACCTGACGCTTCGCTTTAAAGGTTCTCGCAATCAGCGAATCATCGACGTAAAAGCCTCCGCCGCTGCAGACGCCATCGTCCTTTGGAATCCTGAGAACCCGGAAGAAAACTAAAAAAGACTGGCGCAAAACCTTGCAGTACGTTATAATAGAACTATTCCCCCCAGAAAAGAGGACATCCTATGCTGTTTCGCAAATCAATTGATCCTCGGTGTCTCTACTGTCAGCGCGCCAATCCCATCGAAGATAACAAAATTATCTGCGTCAAAAAAGGAATTGTATCTTCTGATTTCTATTGTCGTCATTTTACCTACGATCCGTTAAAACGCATCCCCCCAACTCCGGCTGTGCTGGATATCTCCAAATTAGCGGAAGACGACTTTGCGCTTTAAACAAATATAATAGATCACGAAATAGAAAGAACGCCTGAATTGCAACCGCTTCAGGTGTTCTTCTTTTTATGACAGATGTTGGAAATCTACTGCCATCCATGCAGTTTGTATGTACTCCACCGTGGAAATCACCCCAGTTTTGGGATGTATGCGGTGAGCTACACGCCTTATAGTTCCGACCTCTGCCCTTTTGAGGGTGGTATACAGGTAACTTCTTGTAGAAAATCTGAATGCTTTCGTGTGCTTTCAATGGCTTGCGGTTTGCATTCAGGAAATCCGTACCCTGTGGCTTCTGCCAGATTAGCTCATATCGCCAGATGTCCCTAGCAGAATTGACCAGAGTTGCCGTGAATGGCATATCCGAGTGCAGGGCAATCACTCCGTGGTCTTTGATAATGCGCCGATATTCAAGCCACAGCTTATCCAACGGAATAACGATGTCCCACTTGTTTCTGGTTGTTCCGTAGGGCAAGTCACATAGAATCATATCAATGCTCTTGTCTGGGATAGTGGGCAGAATAGCAAGGCAATCTGCGTTATATAACTGCATAGTCCCTCCTTAGACTTCTTCCCACCCATACACATCGGGAGCATAAACATTCGCATTCGTAGTGCAAACATAATGTTTGCCGTTATAGCTGACTTTATCGCCCTTGTTGTATGCATCATGTGCGCCAGTAGGCTGTACCCACTCAGGATATTCGTCAAGGCTCACGGCTACCCACAATGCCGCGGTTGCATCAGGTGTCCAATCTGCTTGCGCTGTGTGCGCTTGTACGCATTTATAAAGTTTCTCATTATATTGCACTCTATCTCCAACGGCATATGATGTACACATCCACAAAGGATAAATTGCAACAGCTTCAAGCGCGACTTCATCCGAAAGAACAGCACTTGCCGCATCCATAGCTTTGCGCACTTTTTGCGCCGCTTCTGTCCATTTACCCATCGACAGTCACCCCCAAGATTTCGAGAGCTTCGCGCATATCTTCTGTCTCATCCGTTTCCTCGCGGTCAACCTCTTGATAGGTGTATGCCGCGCCCTCAACATCAATTGCTTCGCTGTAAACTGCACCTGTCTCCACTTGCAGAAGGTCTTTGTTACTGTCCGAATAAGAGCGGTACAGCTTCACGCCGTCCGAGCGCGTCATATAAAGTTCTTTCTGAATCATCGTTAACCCCCTGTATACTCGCTCAAAGGCTTGATCTGCGCGGCGTAGGCTGACCAGTTTGTAGCCGCTTTATAGCTGTCTACAAGGTCATCGGGAACGTAGATGTAGCCAGTGCCTGTTTTAATTGGCGTGTTGACAAAGACACCCGTGCCTCCCAACGAACACACTGTCGTTGTGTTGCGTAAAACAAAGGTAGCCAGTTCAGAACAGTTTCGGAACGCATTGTTGCTAATACTCGTGACAAGCGGAAGGTCTACAAAAGTCAGTGCAGTACAGCCCTGGAACGCATATTCGCGTATATCATTGACAAGCGGAAGGTCTACAGAAGTCAGTGCCGAACAGTAGTAGAACGCAGAATCGAGGACTTTCGTGGCAAGGGGGAAACTCACTGCGGATAGTTTTGAACAATAGTAGAGCATGCTACTGTTAATAATCGTGATTAGTGGAGCGTCTACAGAAGTCAGTGCAGAACAGTATTGGAACGCACCGTTGTCAATACTCGTGGCAAGTGGGAAACTCACTGCGGTCAGCTTTGTGCACCAAAAGAACGCACGGTTACCTACTTTCGTCACTCTATTATTTGTATACTCTCCACTAATCGTTCTGGTGATAATCGCATCCTCAACGCTTGTGTCTGCACCAGCTTCAATCGCATCAATCAACTCTGACATACCGTCAAGCATTGTTGCATCAGGTACGGTCACGCCTTTGCCCTCAATAGCAGTTTTTATAGCCGCTTTTGCTGTTTCAAGCCTTGTGATTTCACTTTGTACGCTCATCTAAGCGCACCCCTTTATATCGCCGCAAGTGCGGTTTCTATTGCATTTGTAAGTGTAACTGTACCACTGCCAGAATGCTTACCCGCAGGAATGGTATAACTTGTAGTGTTAAGTCCGTCAATCGTTGCGGCAACAGAGCCGTTGTCTGCCATAGTACCTGCTACTTCTGCGCCTGTTGCATCGACAAAAATCTTGTTTGCAAGCACATCACCCGCCGCCGCTGTTACGCCTGACACATCGCCGTAATTGGACGGAATGGCATTTACATCAACGCTCGAAAGTCCGGCATACCCCGCATCGGGAGAAATTGTCTGTTTGCTTTTAGTCGGCGTTACGGTTTTGGTCTGCAATGTCGGACTGACATCGACAACGACTTTCGACAGCACCTTGCCGCTTGTCGGTACGATTGCGCCGTTTTCTGTGGCTGTCTTTTCCTCAGTCACAATCTGCACCACACCGCTACCATTGTGCAAGCCTTTTGGCACGGTATAACTTTTGGTCGTGGTGTCAAGTGTTTTTGACACAGCACCGTTGTTTGCTATGCCCTCAACAGCAGTTACGCAACCTTCAAGGTCTTCCGTGCTTGTCACAAGTCCCAGCGCAATTAGCTTCGTGCGCAAAGTGTTTCTTAGATTCTGTAATCTCGTGATTTCGGTTTGAATGCTCATTTTTTTGCCTCCTTATAACGCCGCAAGCAGTACTTCAATATTTCCAATCTCAACATGGACGGCGGCACTTGTTATCGGTTTCGTGTTGTCCTTTTCCACGGCATCAGCCGTGTCAATCGAAAGAACACCGTCTTGCGTAATCTTTAAATTTTCACCGACTTTTATTAAGCCAAGCTTTTCGGTTGATGCAGGTGTCGCGCCATCCAATGCATTCAGCTTGTCCATGATCTGTGCATATACATCCGGTGTTGGATCTGCCGGACTTCCATCGCCGGAAAGGATAGACTTTTTCATGTAAAGTGCCGCCGCCGTTGTGGTATGCAGTTCGCCAGCATAAACTCCGATTTCAACACGAAAATTATTGTTGATTATCGGCATTGGGCATTCTGTGCCATCAAAAACAACATCAGTATATTCGCCGTTCCATTTGAAGCGTGCAGTTTTCGTTTCATATGCACTCCATTCATCATCAAAATTGAAATGAATCACATAATCGCTATTACTGCAAATACCAACTACCGATTTATCTTTTAACTTTGCGATTTTGTTTGAAACATCAACTTCAATAATCACTGTTTAACGCCCCCTGATAGGTATAAGAAAACCACGATGTATAAACACCGTGGTTTTTCGCTGTTTTATTTCGTTATTTTGCGGTAATTACTGCAAATTGCTAAGTTAAACACGCCAACTTACTGAATTGCCCAACTCCAATCCCATGCCAGACGTGTCAGCTCATTGTTAGCGGCAACAACCTCAGGAGGAGCATCATCAACCAGCTTACAATGGACCATGTACGGTTCAACAATCGCCCATAAACGTTGCTCTTCATCACTCAAAATAAACAGCCCCATAACTAACCCCTCCTCTTCTTAGTTTTATACTCAGCTTAACTCAATGCTCTGAGTCATACTCTTCAGGCATGATTTCGACCATGTTCATAAAAAGCTCAATATACTCCTCAGTTGTCTTTTCCTTACCGTCCAACACGGAAATCAACCCCTTTCAGCACCATAATCATAGCAGTGTTTTAGAAAATAATCAACGGCTTTTCCGTTATTCCCAGGATATTTAGTTAGAGCATCAGACATAACCGAACGTGCCGCACTAAAATCAAAACTTTCTTTCTTTGTTACGTACCACACTTTTCCCTGATTTGTAACTATCGTCATTGTTTTTATAGACGCATAGTTCATAAACAAGGAAATATCATTCATGGAGAAATAACTACTACCGGGATGATTATGACACAACGTCAGGTTTTGAATACCGCCAGTATGTAACCAATGGAAGGACACGGGGTCGGCTTCAATCTCCACGGAATCAACATCTCCTTTAACAAATGGGGTTCTTTTGCCAGTAGTGTTATTGATTAGGCAAGCAACCTCGTTGCTATCGTTCTCGTCCCTTGCGTACTCCAGTAGTGATTTATGGGTTTTCTGCAACTCATTCTCCATCCCATCAGCTAGACCGTGCGGTTTAACGACACCGACCTTTTCAATCGCTTGGTCCGTGATTGCGACCTTCTTGCCACGGTTCTTCTGATTTAACTCATTCGATTCTGTATATTGCACTTTCGTCCGCTCACGTTGTTCCGGCAGTCCTGCTTTCTTGCTGAATTGCTGGTACTTATAGGTCAATCTGCGGATTTTCGCATTGACAGCGTTATATTCATCGGTCAAGCCTGCCGCTTTATAAGAAGAACGCTCTCGCTTTAATCTGCGGAGCGTTCTTTCTATCTCTCTTTGCTTTTGCGTTGCGGTATAGCCATCATATTCCCTGCCCTCATACTGGAAGGTGCGGTTTTTGCCCTTCATGGCATTCAATTCATCATCCGTATAAGTTCGCTCTGACACGCCCTCAACAAACGCATGGAAGGAATGTCGGCAGTTCCAACCACCCAAACCTTCACCAGACCCATAGCCAGTGTGACGGATGAAATCAGGATAATCACCAGTGGATAACCTCGGTTTTTCCGTCCATCGGTATACCTTGCCTTGCCACATTTCATGGTTGGCAGGTTCAAATCCTCGGTTACGTGCGCCTACATGAGCAGATACTTCCACCAAGTCGGTATACAAGCTGTCCATCGCCTTTTCAGCGAATTTCAAGCAGAGCTGATTTGCACCTGTCAATACCGCCCTTCTGACGGCAACATCCATCTGGTCGATCTTGCCGCTTTCGTAACTGACCGTCTTAATGCCGCTTTTCGCCAGTGTGCGCACTGCATAACGGATTGCCTGTTCGTAATTCATCGCTCCGCTCTGAATCTGGATAATCGCATTGTCGATTGCCCATTGATAGGCTTTTGCAGGTTTCAGCATTGTGCGTCCTGAGTCCACCAGAAAGCCCATAGAGCCGCTTAAATTCTGGTAGGTATCCAATGTCTGCTGTTGGATTGCACTGGTCACTGTGCCTGTCAGAATCGGTCTGAATGAGGTTAAGCCCATCTGTGACTGCATATCCGTGTAAAATCGGGTATTCTGCGTCACAACGTCTGACATGATGGATTGAATTTTCGTTTTGCCCTTGCCAGTTGCGTCCTGAATCATCCGCTCAATGTCCGCATTGGACACATCACGCAGTTTCTTCAGGTCGGGGACGGTAATTCGTGCAAGGTATCGTGCCGCTTCTAACTTCGTGCAGATACCCTCTAACACATCGTCCTCAACCTGACGGAACAGCTCTGCAACGCTTTCCGGCAGGGCATCTAACACTTCGGGAGTGTATGGATATTTCATTCAATCTCACTCTGCTCTTCATCGGTCATTTCTTCCATTTTCGGCAGGTTCTTTTTTGCTTCATCGTCCGACTCGCTCATCCACTTTGCACGGAACTCCCAATCACACATAATGCCGGAGCTGAGAAGTTGAACATCTCTGGTAAACTCGGAGTTTTTGTCCTCAATGATGGAATCATCGAAGTCAATCTTAATTCTGACCTCATCGTTGAGATTTTCACCCATGCCGATGTTGCCCATGCGCAGGATAATCCGGCATAGCTCGGTCAAAACCTGTTCCAGAATGACTTCATGCTTCTTAATCGACCGAAACAGCGTGGAGTTTTCGGAGATAACCTGTGTTGCTGTGGTCATATCAGGTGCATCGAACTTGTAATAGGCTTCGCCAAATCCGCACTTGCTTGCCAGAATATTTAACTGGTCTTGCAAGCCGATATTCAACTGTGAGCTTCTCAGCTCAGGTGCGACCGCCTGAACAGGAGAATCACCCGAAGCATCTTCAGGCAATAAATAAAACCGCCTGTCCTCACTTGAAACAGTCGGTTTTCCTGTGTCCCAGCTCGTTGCCGCCATCTTGACCAGCAAGAACATAGGACCATTCTCAAATTCGTTTACATAGCAGTCGTAGGCGCAGTCAACGCCCCTCAGTACGTCAATCGCATTCGCAAAGACTGCCACACCAACAGGCAACAGATAGTCGTAGTTATTCACCACATTCGGGCGGTCAATCACAAACTGCCTTTTATCCGAACCAGTGTAGACAATGGGTGGAATATTCTCAAACCCTCTCACGTCCGCTAAATCAACGTCTGTCAGGTATTCATGGTCGTACTGGTATACCTTGTTCTCAATCACATAAAGTCCGTCAGCGTCCTTGTGGTGGATTTGCAGATACAAGTAATTATGCCCATCCACAAAGAACTGGCTGTCAAAGGCGCATTCGGAGATGTAACCATTCTGCCATGTCAGAGGGAAGATGTGCTCAATGGTCACGTAATCAATGGCAATTCCTGCGCCTGCACCGGGCGAGATGTTGCCCATCTCATCCAACGTCTGACCTGTGATACGGGGAATGTAGGCTGTTGTGCCGAAGGCGCATTTCAATTCCTGCATTTCCGAGATTTTTACCCAGAAGTTGTTTTCTGTG
Source organism: Bacteroides sp. CAG:927 (assembly GCA_963660915.1). GTDB lineage: Bacteria > Bacillota > Clostridia > Oscillospirales > Oscillospiraceae > UMGS1766. The sequence continues at coordinate 18,465 of CAVLAO010000024.1, forward strand.
AAGATACGGTCAAGAAAATCCTGCTCTGCTTTTCCCTCAGCAACGATTTTCACCTTTTCGTTCATGAGCAGATTTGCCCAGTCCTCACAGACTTTCTTTGCCATGCCCATACTGGCACGTTCGCATTCTACCCACTTACTGCCGTTAAAACGCTTGTAGCGGTGGAAATCACGTACTCTGCCCATGTACCATGACTTCCATACCGCTACTTGTGAGTAAAATTCTTCGGGAATGGTTTCATATCCCAATTCATGGAGTTTTCCGATAACGGTCATGCAATCACTCCCATCCGTCTGGAAACACGCTCTAATGCGTAACGTGTGGCATCAATGAGATGGTTATTCGCATCAGGATATCCCGAAATAATCTCATCGTCCTTGTTCCGCTCATATTCGTATTCCGAAAATTCTTTCAATGCGTTCGGCGTTCTGCGGTTATCGATCACGATTTTCCGCTTCTGCAACCATTTCATGCCGTAGTCAATACTGCCAGGACCTTTCACTGCCGCCTGCGCAGGCAAGCCCATTGCACGGAAGTCTGCAACGCTCTTCGGTTCTGCGCTGTCGCAGGTGATATAGGCATCCTTATACCCACGCTCCAGAAGGAGCTTTGCACTTTCCTCATTCGGCAGTTTGTTCTGATAGATCTCGTCAATCAGATAGATGGTTTCTCTTGCACGGTCATAATGCAGGCGAATAAAGGCAAACGGGTCAGGAAACCAGCCCCAGTCACAGCCCATGTAGATTCGGTCAAACGAAGCAATCTCTTCGTCTGTTATCTCTCTCAATTCCAAGTTCTCAAATACGTTACTGCCGCACCCGACAGGAATGCCCAGATATTCATGCTGATATGCGTTTGCATCCGTTTCCTTCAAATGCTCTGCTTCAGCCAGAAATTGTTCGCCCAGCCACTGCGGAGGAGCTTCCAGATACGTGCTCTTATGGCACAGTCTCTCAGGACGTTCCTCCAAGCTGTCTCTGTTCGCCCAGTTATCTCGGCTCAGAGGAGGGTTATAGCTCTCAAAATTCCAGAAGGTCGGACCGCCACGCATGGTGGACTGCAAGATGTTTCGTATCTCCGACCGACCTGAAAACTGGTCTTTCTCTTCAAAGTGCGTTATCGCTATATACCCGAACGGTACTTTGATGGATTTAATCTTCGTCGGGTCATCCGCACCACGGAACATAATCTTCTGCCCGGTGGGCTTATACACCAGTTCCATCGGATTCACTCTTGCCTTCCACAAGTGCGCCATGCCCAATTCACCAATCGCCCACACGTACTGTGCATACACGCTGTCTCTCAGCGTATTCGCCACTTTACGCAGTACCAGCGCATGAGTGCCGGGATTCTGTATCAGCAATAGCGGAATCATCAGTGAAACAAAAGATGACTTCAGCGAACCACGTCCTCCGCTAAAGTCATAGTGTGTGTGCTCATGCCCAAGTATGTCCTTCGTTATGCCGTAAAATGCAGGTCCAATCTTATCACTCAGCTTTATCTTAGACATCGACCACAATCTCCACCTTTTCGCCTGCACTCGCTCCATCGTCCACAGGCTTGTCCTTCCAATGGTCAGGGTCACGGTTCTTTAACACAAAGCACTGAGCACCAATACTGGGCTGTACCCATCGCTTGTGCTTTACCTCATGCACCTTTGCCTCCCCATTCGGACTAATCCATTCCTCACGAGTGACTTCCTCTACCCAATACCCCTGCGCTGTCTTAAACAACGCATTCTCTGTTTCGTTAATCGCTATATCAGGTTTTGTCGCAAGTGCCTCCTTAAACGCAGGAAACCTTCTTGCCCATTTCGTTATCTGACTTGGATCAACCGAAATTGTTTTCGCTACATCACGATGACTCAAGCCCTTCCTTCGCCAGCCCCTGATTAGCTCTAATCCTTCCGGCGTAATCCAATAGTCATATTTCGAGCCATTTGGCATAATTACCAACTCCTTCCAAAATAGTTTTGTGAGATTTTTTGAAAAAAATATTTTCGGTCTACACGCCGCTCCCATCCTGCGCCCAGGGGGGGCGGGGCTAGAACAAACGTTTCTCGCACACCTGTTCTATCGAACGTGTGTTCTAGCAGGAGTCCAGGCACGGCGGACGGGGGCGGGGGGGCGTTTTTATTTCATTCGTGAGCGGGTGCGGTTTGCTGTGGTGTTTTTTCGTGTCGTGCTGTGCTGTTTTGTGTGCCTGTATAAGGGCATGGGAAAAGCCCTTGTACAGTGTGTAGGGCTGTATAAGGGCTTTATATAAGGGTTATTCTGTTTTGGTGTCGTTGTCTCTTGCTATCTGGTTTGCTATCGCCCTTTTGATTAGGGCACTCAGACTCTCGCCGTGTTGTTCGGCGTGGGCCTTTAGCACGTCCCGTTGTCCCTTAGGTACGGTTATTTGAATAGTGTCATAGGCTTTTTTCCGATACCGATTTACAGCGGCTTGCTCCGCTTTGGTTGCTGGCATGGACTCCACTCCCTTCATATAGCGAGGGTATACGCTCCCTCAGTATAGCTATATTATAGGCGTTTTGTCTACTTCATGCAATATACATAATGCACAAATATACTTCATGAAATATGTGTACTATGTCAATATACATACTTCATGAAGTATATTATTATAATCATGCAAGGCGGGAACGGAAACCCAACTTGACATGAACGTAAAGGAGATGAAAACAATGCGCTTTGACCGTATCGCTTTGGCGGTTATGTGGTTGATAAACCACGGCGCAAGCACCGAGCAAATTCGGGACTTCCTCGAATTCGTTCTCGGTGCACCGCCGAAGTCCAGCGAAACGCCGCCGCAAACCTTCCTAAAGTAAGACGGTGTTTCTAACCCAATGGGCAAGCGGTTTGCCCCGCTTGCCTAAAGGGTAACACAAACGAAGTACAATTTCAAGCCATGAAAAGAGGTTTTTTATATGACCGTAAAAAGATATGATTTTCAATCATGCGAAGACTACGAGGAACAACTCCCGTTCAACTATGACGAAGTTTGCGCCGTCACTGAAAACGGCTGGTTTAAAGCCGATGTTATGTGCAGTTGCAAACGGTGGAAAACAGCCGTCCGGCGATTCTTTAAGGCTTGCCCTGAATTGAAACACTGGGAAGAAGAAGTTATTGAGTCTGTGGAGTTAGGTTTTTCGCATAGCAATGACGCAAGACTTTGTGACGGCACACATAACCCTTGCTATAGCTTTAGTTGGGGCGTTGAACAACATGACGACGATCTTTGGTATATCTATCTGAATGAAAAAGTAGACCGTTGGTAACAATGGGATTTTATGAAAAGGAGTATGACTTATGAGCTACAACTATAACAATGAAGTATTGAACGACGTTCACAACGCTATTCAGGATTATGATTTGAGCGAATACCGGGGAGATAGGGAAGGATTCGAGGAACTGTTGAATGATGATTTGTTCACAAACGACAGTGTAACGGGCAACGGTTCCGGGTCCTACACGTTCAACCGTTGGAAAGCACAGGAGTATGTCATGGATAACATGGACTTGTTAAGCGAAGCCCTGAATGAATTCGGTTGTAATTATGAAGATATCGGGCGGCGTTTTATGGACGAAGACTGGGAATATTTTGACGTAACAATCCGTTGCTATCTGCTATCATGGGCGATTGATAAAGCCCTGGACTACTACGAAGATGAAGGATACTTCGATGAAGTAGACGAAGAAGAAGAAGCTTAAAATAGTCGAAACGGGCGTTTTGCCCGTCCGAGGAGGATACCCGCCTCCCCGCTGAAGATGACAGGGTAACAAGCTAAAAGGAGTGCTTTATATGTCAAAACAAGTAGGTAACTTTTACGCCACGGAAACAAAAAAGGTTTTGAAGTCCGCTGATACCATTTATTGCACGAAACAAGGAGAAACTATCCTGCTGAGCAACTCATATCTGCTATTCAAAATGAAGTCCTTCGAATATGAGATGATAGCTCGCCCGATAACGTGCCGAGACGCTGGCAATTGGACGATTAAGAACGGTTATGTTTCCGACAACGTGCCAGATCTTTTCAAGCTATGGAACGACTTCACGGAAAAGGCAGATACAATGCCGTGCCTAGACTCTACAAAATTCTACTACGACAACGGCGGTAAAGTGCAGGAGCGTTTATATTACTGCGCCGATACCATGGAAACAATGGGCTTTAATTCCCTCTATGCCAGTACCATTGCGCCACGCTGGATGAAGGGAGACGGTAAAGCAAAGTTTGGTGTAGCCTATGACGGCAACTTCGAGCCCTTCGCCGTGCTATTGCCCATAGCCAATGCAGATAGAAAAGGCATTAGCCGTGCCGTCCGAGCTTTCCATATCGAAGACGAAACAACGGCATTGCAGGAACAAATAGCCGAGCTGAAAGCATTGCTTGACAAGAAAACATTGGAGTATGATTGCCAGCTTGCCTTGAACCGTGAAAACGTCCAGCGCATAAAGGAGCTTGAAAATCAAATTGCAATCGCAACACCGTGTGTATCTTAAAGGAGGGTAACACTATGAAAAACAAGGAAACATTATTCGATACAATCGCCGAGCTATGCAAAAGTCGGGAAAACGTGTTGGAGTTTGGACGGTGTGGCGTATTCACGCCGTCCGAGGTCAAGTGGTTTCTGCATGATATAGACTTCGATTTAATTCAAGCCTGCGAGGAGGTTGTTTTCGCAAAGTGATACCCGCAAGTCCGGCATATGTCAACGGTGAAAGCCCGTTCCGGGCGTGTATGCGCCCGGGGAGCTCATTGGGTAGCCCTACTATATGAAAAGGAGATTATTATCATGAAAAAATTCGACTACACGCAAGACGTGAAAGAAGAAGTATCCCAGTTTATCCGAAAGTATTATGCCCGGGTTGATGATATTGATTGGACGGACGAGGACGAAGTAGCGGAGGCATTCACTACAGAAGGTTTTGTAAAGGGATATGCTTGCTATTCCGATGAAGTGCTAGAAAATATTGACCTGCTCGAACAAGCCCTAGAAATATACACCGAGGACGGTGCATCCCGTTTTGTTGGCGAGTGCGTACTCAGCGGAACATGGGAATACCTTGACGGTGCTATCCGTGAATATGTCCTACTGGACGCAACCCGTCTGGCTATATCCGAGCTTGACAGTACAGGTTTCTTTAACTGAAAGGAGTTATAACTATGTCGATCCGTGACTATTGTAAGAAAATCGACTTCCGCATTATCGGGAAGTTGAAACGCATCCCGTGCCCGTCTAATCTGCCCCAGTATTCCAAATACCCGTTTTATATTGACGAGGGTAGTAATTGCTATTGGAAAAACAATTGCGGCACATGGTTAATTATCACTGCCGATGACGGTATATATTGAGGAGCTATCTATATGAGTTATCGTGCCATGTTTCTCCGCAACGGCTGGACCATTGAGGAGGATTGCAAAACATTTGACGGAAAATCCTATGTCCGCTATTACCGCTCAGACGTTGGAACGGTTGAGTATGTCCGCAGTCCCGGCGGTAAAGGCAGGTACACTTCCAACGGAAATTATCTTAATCCCAAAAACCTTCTGAAAATGATTGAAGCCCCTGCAATTCCTATGGTTTTACTGTCCGTGAAGGGAGGTGTAACTGAATGAAAGTCGGTGAAATGAGAAAGCCCAAACCAACTAAACGCCCACCCACGGAATGGGAAAGCAAGCTGGAAGCCTTCGCCTGGCGATCCTATCGCTCACACGAGGATATGGAGGACTCCTTTAACCGAGTCTATATGGAATTCGGCTGGAAGGTGGTGGAGTTTGTAGACAACATGATGATAGTGTACAATCATGCACTCAATATCGCAATTGCTATGTATTTCTCTGTCAATGTTCGCACTTATTCCCCATATACCATCAAATACATTGTGGAATGCTCAGACGAATACGAAGAATAATTCACTGCCCAGCCCCGCCCCTGCTAGTTGTAACACAGTGTTGTAATCCCACCCCGATTTCGGGTAACACAAAAACGGTTTGCCGAAGCAAGCCGTTTTTTCACAGTGCTATTATATCATAGATTTTTGCAAATTTACTATCATGTTTTTATCATTTTCAGCTTGACAATACGTATATACGTGTTATAGTAAGCATACAAGGAGGGAGCATATGACAGGTAAGGAGCTTTTTAAACTTGCTCTTAAGCAAGGGTTTAAGCTTGACCGTGTTACTGGAAGCCACCACATCATGTCAAACGGAAGTGTCACGGTCATAATTCCAATTCACGGAAGCAAAGATATTCCGATTGGACTAGCAAACAGTATTTTGAGGAAACTGGGGCTAAGATAAGCCCCAGTCCTCGAATGATATAACAAAGGAGTGTTACATATGACAATTATTTATCCGGCTATTTTTAGCCATGAGGACGGAGCGTACATCGTTAGATTTCCAGACTTAGATGGTTGCTTTACCTACGGTGAGACTATGCAGGAAGCCTTTTTCAACGCAAAAGAAGCTCTCTCTGGATATTCTGCATCAGTTTTAGAACGTGGTATCGGGCTTCCTGCCCCTAGCTCTCTCGATGAAATTGAGGCATCAGGTGATAGTATTGTCCAACTTGTGGACGCAAAGCCTGCGTACTCAAAAGCCGCAGTAAAGAAAACATTAACTATCCCCGCATGGCTGAACAAACGTGCTGAAGAAGCCCACGCACCATATTCTCGGATTTTACAGGAAGGTCTAAAAGCCTATTTAGGTTTGGCATAACAAAAATCCCTTAACGCAAAAAGCGGACTGCATCTCGCAGTCCGTCTTTTTTATACCGCATCGCCGTACATTCGCACAGCTAACCGCCTTAAAGCGTGTTTCAGTTGTCGGTATACCTGCGCCTGCTCCAAGTGCATCAGCTCACAGATATGGTTAAATGCAATGTGGTGAATATACATTCTGTCCAGCAGTAACAACTCCTCCTCGCTCAACCCTTCCAGTCCCTTCCGAATACGTTCTACCCTTGCTTCGGTATTCGCCAAGCTAATCGCCATTTCATCTCGCCGCACAATCATGTTCAGCCA
>CAVLAO010000025.1:0-25156 GCA_963660915.1 Bacteroides sp. CAG:927
GATCAGTTTAAGGCAATCAATGATGTCTACGGACATGCGTTTGGAGATGCTGTACTGCAGCAGATCGGTGATTCCATTAAGAAAAGCTATGCCAATTACGGAAAGTGTTTTCGCTATGGCGGAGATGAATTTTGCGTTATTCTGACAAAAAATCTAAATCATATTGAGTCATTGAATCACGAATTCTTTGATCGGATGAGTGAATTACGGGAGAAGGAGAGCAGAATTCCGTTAGTGTCCATCGGATATGCCTCCTTTGCACCGAAGGACCAGAGTATTATCGATGTGGTTGCAGAAGCAGATGCGATGATGTATCAGTTCAAGGAGTCTCGTCGCTGAGTAACGAGATTATAAAGGAGCGTAAATATGAATATAACGGTTTATCTCGGTGCGATGGAAGGAAACAATCCTGAGTTGAAACGTGCTGTAACTGAACTGGGCACGTGGATTGGCAAAAGCGGGAATACGCTGGTTTATGGAGGTTCGCGAAGCGGACTGATGGGCGCGTTGGCAGACAGCGCCTTGGCGGTGCAGGGAGAAGTTATCGGTGTTGAACCCCAATTTTTTATCGACGCTGTGCTGCAGCATGAGGGGTTAACACAACTGATTGTTACAAAGGATATTTTGGAACGGAAAGCCAAAATGATGGAATTGGGGGATGCGTTTATTGCTTTCCCCGGGGGAACCGGAACACTGGAAGAGATTGCTGAAGTGATGTCCCAGGTGTCTTTAAACCTTTTGGATGCGCCATGTATTTTCTATAACCTTGACGGATACTATAATGATTTGAAGGCAATGCTGAATCATATGGTGGAGGCAGGACTATCTACTGCAGAGCGACTGAAAAGAGTTTATTTCGCAGGCAGTCTGGAGGAAATTGAAAAAATTATTCAGGCGGAGCCAAGGAGCTGAGCGTATGACAGAAAAGGAAAAGGCAGCTTTAGGACTTTTGTATGATAATAATTATGACACGGAGCTGCTGGCAGAGCGCATGGAGTGTCAATCAAAATGCTATGAATACAATTTGCTCTCACCGAGAGAAACTGAGCGAAAAAAAGCACTCCTTAAGGAAATTATTTCAGATCTCGGAGACAATGGGTATATTGAGCAGCCGTTTCACTGCGATTTCGGCTATAATATTCATATAGGAAGAAATTTTTATTCTAATTTTAATCTGGTGATTCTGGATGAAGCACCGGTTACCATTGGAGATTATGTTTTTATTGCACCGGATTGCGGCATCTATACGGCAGGACATCCGATCAATGCAGCACAGCGAAACGCAGGATTGGAATACGCAAAGCCGGTGACCATTGGTAGCAATGTGTGGATTGGCGGCGGGGTAAAGATTGTTCCGGGAGTGACCATCGGCAGCAATGTGGTTATTGGAGCAGGAAGCGTGGTAACAAAGGACATTCCGGACGGTGTGATCGCGGCTGGGAATCCATGCAGAGTAATCCGGGAGATTGCAGAAGAAGACCGGGTTTGACAGCAGTTAAATGGAAGAGAGGCGGTTTAACACGATGCGATTAATTTATGAATTTTCCTGGCTTGGAAAAATCCTATGTGTCACAGCGGTGACATCACTGATTTGCATTGGCTGCGGGATGCTGATTTGTAGAGCTATCGGCTGTTCTCTAAAGCCAAGATGGATTACAGGGATTGTGATTGTAAATTTTCTGGTTGTGACCGTCGCTTGCATTGTGTTGGCCAGAACGCCGATGCTGATTGATGCGGCATAAATGAAAAGGTCTCCGATTGCTTTGGGCAGCAATCGGAGACCTTTTGATATTTTTGAAGTTACTTACGCAGTTTTTTCTCGTCATGCTGACGAATAGAGGAAACGACCAGACCGGACAGCGCAAATAACGCGATTACGTTGGGGATTACCATGAGCTGATTGAACATATCCGTCAACTCCCAAACCAGATCATTGGACAGGCAGGAGCCAAGGAAAATAAATACTACAGCGATGACAGAGTAGATTGCATTTGCAACCTTGCTGCCGCGAGACAGGTATTTGACATTGATTCGTCCAAAAAAGTTCCAGCTGATAATGGTTGAAAAGGCAAAAAACAGCAGACAGATTGCAACAATGGAATTGCCGGCTACACTGCCAAATACAGAGGAAAACGCAAGCTGAGCCATATTCGTTTTTGACACGCCATCGGCTGTTCCGCTGGCAAGGATACCGTTGCCGGCATACAGCGTGGAGATAACAATCAACGCTGTCATGGTAAGCACGACAAAAGTATCGATGAATACACCGATCATCGCGACTACACCCTGCTCATGGGGAGTTTCGACCTTTGCAATTGCGTGGGCGTGGGGGGTAGAGCCCATGCCGGCTTCATTGGAAAACAGGCCTCGTTTGACGCCCTGACTGATCGCTGTTTTTAAAGCATAGCCAATGCCGCCGCCAATGATGGCGTTTGGAACAAAGGCATAGTGAAAGATCATGCCGAAGGTTTCAGGAATGTAGCGAATCCGGGCAATCAGGATAATCAAACCAAGTACCAAATAGGCGCAGGCCATAAACGGAACAATTTTTTCCGTTACAGAAGCGATGCGGTCAACACCGCCGATAAAGATGATGCCGGAGAGAACTGCAACGAAAATTCCGATGATCCAACCGGGAATTCCGAAGGCATTGGAGCATGCTTCACTGATGGAGTTGGATTGCACCATGCTGCCCATAAAGCCAAGGGCAAGAATGATGGCAATAGCAAAAAATACAGCCATAAAACGACCGAAATTATTATTAAAGGCGCGCTTGATGTAGTAGACCGGACCGCCGGAAACGCTTCCGTCCTCGTGTACTACTTTTGTATCCTGCGCCAGAACTGCTTCTGCGTAGATGGTTGCCATGCCGAAGAACGCGATGATCCACATCCAGAAGATTGCGCCCGGACCGCCGATCAGAATAGCACCGCAGGCACCGACGATATTGCCTGTGCCAACCTGAGCGGCAATGGCAGTTGTCAGGGCCTGGAACGAACTGATACCGCCCTCGTGTTTGCCACCGTGAAGGGAAAAATTGCCGAATACACGGCGCATGCCTTCACCGAAACAGCGCACCTGAACAAAGCGGGTGCGAATCGAAAAGAAAAGTCCGCATGCGACCAGCATGATGACCAAAATGTAGTCAGACAAATAGCTGTTGATTGTCTGCACAACGTGAAGTAAAGCGTCCATTAATTTCTCTCCCAAATCCAAATTTTCCGAAGAGAAGAAAAGAACCGCTCCTTTGGAGCGGCTCTGAAAAATCACGTGCAGACAAACCGAATCATTTTCTTCATAAAGATTGCGATTTGAAGCTCTGTCCTTTTGCCTGAGAGATTCGACCAACACCGTTGTTGATCTTGCACCTTCGGCACTCTTGCGAGATTCTCCAGAGTTTCCTCCACTCCCAGTTTTGAAAAGACAATTCTAGAAGCATCTTCGGAATGATGTAATACATTTCTACCATATCATGATGCTAATGTCAATGTTGGTGGATGCAGTTCTGCAAAGTTTGCAGGATTGTTAAAATTATTCCATCTGATTTTGTGCAAACATACAAAAAACTAGTTTCTGAAATTTAGAATAACATGAATTGCACATCCTGCAGGAGAAGGGAAGGCAGCATCTGCTTTTGGTGGAAATGCAAGAAAAAGTGAAGATTATTTTTGCAAACTCCGTCGCAGAATCGTTTGTATTCCAAGAAAAAATATGCTATGATATGGGACACAAGTTTTAAATTATTATAGAAGGAGTCGATCACATGGCTTATTACTATCCGGAGCCTTCCCGTACCTTTGGCGAGTACCTTTTGGTACCAGGCTACTCCTCTGCAGAGAATGTGCCTGACGCGGTCAGTTTGAAGACCCCCCTGGTTAAGTATCGCAAAGGTCAGGAAGAGTGCCCTCTTTCCATGAATATCCCCATGGTCAGCGCAGTTATGCAGGCAGTTTCTGGAGAAAAGCTTGCCATTGCCTTGGCAAAGCAGGGCGGCGTCTCCTTTATTTATGGTTCTCAGAGTATCGAGGACGAGGCCGCTATGGTTGCTCGCGTAAAAGATTATAAGAAGGGCTTCGTTACGTCCGATTCCAACTTGTCTCCGGATGCAACACTGGCCGACGTGCTCGCATTAAAAGAGAAGACGGGTCACTCTACTATCGCGATTACTGTTGACGGTACACCAAATGGAAAATTGGTCGGTATTGTTGCCAGCCGTGATTATCGTGTCAGTCGCATGAGCCGGGATCTGAAAGTTTCTGAATTTATGACGCCGCTGGAGAAACTGGTAACAGCTCCTGCCAGTACCACGCTGAAGGAAGCAAACGACATTATCTGGGACAATAAGATCAATTCTCTGCCTTTGTTGGACAACAATGGTTGCCTGAAATATATGGTCTTCCGCAAGGACTATGACAGCCACAAGGAAAATGTCAATGAATTGCTGGATGCCAATAAGAGCTATGTGGTAGGCGCCGGAATCAACACTCGCGATTATGCGGAGCGTGTGCCTGCATTGGTAGACGCCGGCGTAGATGTGCTGTGCATCGATTCTTCTGAGGGGTATTCCGAGTGGCAGCTGCGCACATTGCAGTGGGTTCGTGCCAAGTACGGCGACACAGTAAAGGTTGGTGCAGGCAATGTTGTGGATGCCGAGGGGTTCCGCTTCCTGGCTGAGGCCGGTGCAGACTTCGTCAAGATTGGCATTGGCGGAGGTTCCATTTGCATTACCCGTGAAACGAAAGGCATTGGTCGTGGTCAGGCTACGGCCGTTATTGAGGTTGCCAAGGCTCGGGATGAATACTTTAAGGAAACTGGCATTTACGTGCCGATTTGCTCGGATGGCGGCATTGTGCACGATTATCATATGACGTTGGCTCTGGCTATGGGTGCGGATTTTGTTATGCTGGGCCGTTATTTCGCTCGCTTTGAAGAGAGCCCGTCCTTAAAGGTGCGTGTCAATGGTACTACCATGAAGGAGTATTGGGGCGAGGGTTCCAATCGTGCCCGCAACTGGCAGCGGTATGACTTGGGCGGTGCTACTAAGCTGAGTTTTGAAGAAGGCGTTGACAGCTATGTACCTTATGCAGGTCCGCTGGCAGACGGCGTACAGGCAACTCTTTATAAAGTAAAGTCCACCATGTGCAATTGCGGGTGCAACTCTATTCCGGAACTGCAGGAGAAAGCGCGTCTGACTGTGGTTTCTTCCACCAGCATTGTGGAGGGCGGCAGCCACGATGTTACGTTGCGCAACGGAAGCAACAGCAATAGCTAAATGTAAATTGAACAATGAAAGCCCCCGGAATCCGGGGGCTTTCGTTATCATTTTAATCCTTTTCTATGGCGAATTGTTTTTTTGATTGTTCTGTGCTATAATAAAATGCTATTTATTACGAATATGACTACCGGAAGAGGAGTTTTCTATGCCGAATGAATTGCGTAGTTTTGCCTATATTTGCCCGGAATGCAAGCAGCTGGTAATTGCACAACAATCCGCTTTTGCATTGGCAGCGGGAAATTGTCGAATTGATTGTCCTTGTGGGAAGTCTTCTTTGCGAGTGGAAAACATGGGAAGCATGTATTACCTGAGCGTTCCCTGTGTAGCATGCGGGCGCAATCATGAAGTGTCCTGTCCTCAAGAGGCTTTACTGCGGCGTAAGGCTTTGGCTTTGACCTGTAAGGCTACCGGATATGACAGCTGCGTTGTAGGGGAAGAGGATGCCGTGCTGGAAGTTGCAAAACGAATGGAACTGACGGCGGATGAACTGCCGGAAAATGCAGAAAACGGAAAAGAAGGGTTTTTGAATCCGATCGTCATGCAGGAAGTGCTTTCCGAGATCAAGGAAATCGCTCAACGGGACGGTATTTCCTGTACCTGCGGATCGAAACGCTGGAGTTTGGATGTGAAGTATGCATCTGTTGTCTTGCGTTGTGCCGATTGCGGTGGTGTGCTGAAAATTCCGGCGGCTACAGACATCGACATTGAAAATATCTGCTGCCAATACACCTTGTGTATCAAGGGGAGAAAAAAATGAGCGAATTGCTGTCGGTCTACAATAAACGGGTAACAATCAACAGTCGAGATGTGGACGGGAAAGGACACTGTCGGGCATCTGCACTGCTGTGTTACTTACAGGATGCATCTGCGGAGCATTCCTCTCTTTGCGGCTGCGGTCGGCGGGAGCTGATGGAACAATTTAATGTTTTCTGGATGCTGACTCGCATTTCGGTTGAACTGAAACGACCCATTCGATGGCTGGAAGAACTGACTGTCCGAACCTGGCACAGAGGAGGAAAGGGGATTTTAGTCTATCGGGACTATGATTTGCTTGTGGGAGATGAACTGGTAGGCGAGGCAACTGCACTGTGGGTGCTGCCGAACATGCTGACAAAGAAGCTTCTGAACACAAAATTGGTTCAGATTCCGGCACTCAACGAAACAGCCAATGGACTTCCGCCCAAAAAGCAGAAGTTGACAGCACTCCACACACCGGAGTCAATGATTGAGGTAGAGCGGCGCCCGATGCGGTACAGTGATACCGATGTGAACGGACATGTAAACAATACGCGCTATGCCGACTTTTGTTGTGATGCGGTTCGAATGGAACAATTGCCGGGCAGCGCCTATCTTGCGTCCATTGAGATTACCTATCACGAGGAATGCATGGCAGGAGAGATATTGACGATTTCAAAGGCGGATGTTGCCGGCGCAGCCTGCATCCATGGAGCGAGTGCTGATGGCGAGGCGAGGTTTGACGGACGGCTGACATTTCGAATTTAAATAAGAAATAACGGAGAAAGATATGCTCACTGATATACAATCCAATCGGTTTTGCGCAGCCCGTCGTCAGGCGATTGAAATGGAGTTCCATTCGTTAAACCCGGAACAAAGAGAGGGCGTGCTGACCACTCAGGGACCATTGCTGCTGCTGGCTGGTGCAGGCAGCGGAAAAACGACGGTTCTAATCAATCGCATTGCAAATTTGATGAAATATGGCTGTGGATCGGATTCGGATGAGGTTCCGGACTATGTAACAGAGGAAGATTTGGAGTTTTTGGAACGTTATGTGAAAACTCCGAAAGAAAGTCAGCGCCAGCGAGCGGAAAATTTGTGTCGTCTGCATCCGGCTGCACCGTGGAGTATCATTGCAATTACCTTTACAAATCGTGCTGCAGGAGAGATCAAGGAACGTTTAGAAAAAAAACTTGGTTCAGAAGCCTTGGATATTTGGGCAGCTACGTTTCATTCGGCGTGCAACCGAATCCTGCGGAGGGATATTGATAAGCTTGGCTTTTCGCAAAACTTCACGATCTATGATACAGATGATTCCATTCGAGTGATTAAGGATATTTTACGGGCAAGGGACATAGATGAAAAAATGTATCCGCCCCGTTCGATCTTAAATACAATATCCCGAGCAAAAGATCGCATGCAGCTCAGTGCAGATTTTGCAGAATGGTGTAAAAAAGAGGGCGATTATCGTTTAATACGTATTAGTGAGATCTATGCTGAGTATGAACACCGTCTCTGGGAGGCAGATGCACTGGATTTTGATGATCTTATTCTGCACACTGTGCGGCTGCTTCAGAATAATGATGACGTACGCAGTTACTGGCAGCAGAAGTTTCGCTATGTCCTGATTGACGAGTATCAGGATACTAACCACATGCAGTATCTTCTTGCTGCCTTGTTGGCGGGGCGATGGGAAAACATCTGCGTCGTGGGCGATGATGATCAGTCAATCTATCGGTTTCGTGGTGCCACAATTGAGAATATCCTCAACTTTGAGCAACAGTATCGGGGCGCAAAGGTGATTCGACTGGAGCAAAATTATCGATCTACAGAGAATATTTTGGAAGCAGCGAATTCCGTGATTCAAAATAACACGGGTCGCAAGGGTAAAAACCTGTGGACAGAAGAAAAAGGCGGACAGCTAATTGAAGCGTATACCGCCATGAATGAAAATGACGAGGCGCAGTATGTGGCGGCAAAGATCATTGCAGAGGTATCGAAAGGCGGCAGTTGGAATGACTGTGCAGTTCTATACCGTATGAATGTCTTGTCCAACCAGATGGAGTATGCATTCAAGCGCAATGGCATTCCCTATACTGTCTACGGAGGAACAAAGTTTTTTGACCGAGCAGAAGTAAAAGACATGCTGGCCTATCTGTGTGTCGTGCACAATCCGTCAGATGATTTGCGCCTGAAGCGAATCATCAATACGCCGGCACGAGGAATCGGAGCTAAGACGATCGAGACACTGGAACAGATTGCACAGAGAGAAGAAACCTCACTTTATGAGACGGCACTTCGTGCAAAGCAATATCCGGAACTGGAACGGCAGGCCGCAAAGTTGGCTGTGTTTACCAGCCTGATCGAAAGACTGCAGACACGGTTGAGCGAAGTGTCTTTGGATGATTTTTATGAAGAAGTTATATCTGCAACCGGCTACATCACGGCATTAGAGCAGAAAAATACAGTAGAAAATCGGACGCGCATTGAAAACGTCCGAGAATTGTTGTCCTCTGTTCAGGGCTATTTGGATCATGCAGATGAGCCGTCTCTGGCAGGTTTTTTAGACGAAGTTTCTCTTTACACCGATCTGGATCAACATGATCCGAACGAAGCCTGTGTAACAATGATGACAATCCATGCGGCCAAAGGGCTGGAGTTTAAACATGTGTTTCTGGTCGGCATGGAGGAGACAATTTTCCCTGGCAGCCGCTCCATCGGAGAAAAGGATGAGATGGAGGAAGAACGTCGGCTGTGCTATGTGGCAATTACCCGTGCAAAGGAAACGCTGACCATGTCCTGCGCTTCCCAGAGAATGCTGTTTGGCCGCACAACGGCAAATCGGATGTCTCGCTTTATTTCCGAGATTCCGAATCAATATCTGCAAAAGACAGGACGAGCGGGTTACAGCAGACAAGCGCGAGACGATAGCAACAGAAGCGATGAGGAACGATATCATTCCTATGGCGGCAATAACCGGGCAAATACTTCCGGCAGAGCTGAGTGGAAACGTTCCGGCGGCATTTCAATCGGACGAGGAAGCGGCCTGTCGAAGAGCAAGAGCTTTAGTGGCGTTGCAGTTCAAAAGGGTGAAATGATTCGTCACGATGCATTCGGACGCGGCATGGTGATTTCTGTGACCCCGATGGGGGGAGATGCCATGGTGGAAATTGCTTTTGATGATGTAGGAACCAAACGATTGATGTATAAATCTGCCTCAGCGCATTTGCATAAGGCAGACTAATTGTGCTGTGGCCTAGCTTGGGCTATGGAGCAAAGGGAATTGATACAACACGGAAGGTATTGTTATGTCAAAACAGTATAATCTGAAAAAAATATGCAGCATTGCCTTAATCGGCTTTCTTGTGGCGGCTCTGGTGATCTATTTGATCGCAGGAGATGCATTCAAGCATCGGCAAACCAGATCTGCGACGGTGGATGCAGCGTTTAACACAGGGCTCTTGGTGGACGGAACAGAGGTGAAACAAACCTTTACGCCAGATACCAATTGTGTTACAGCAATCGATTTGCAATTTGAGCTGTACAGCCGGACTAATACCGGCGCAGTGACGCTGACGTTTTCTGACGCGGATGGAAATCCGTTAGGACAACAGGTGTTGTCCGTTGGAAATATAGAGCAGGGGTTGAATCGCATCACACTGGATAAGCCGATTTCCGGGCAGAAGGGCAATCAGATTTGTCTGACGGTGAAGTCTGCCGGAGCGAGTGAAAATGATGCAGTCAGCCTTTACTGCGGAAACAGTATCCAACTCGGCCGAGGCAGTGTGGTGCAGAGCTACACAGACGACGAAAAAGTGAGCGTCAATGGGGCAAGCATGGAAGGTGTGCTGTGCATCAATGTAATTGGACAGACCAATCTGTGGTTTGGGCAGTATTATTGGCTGTTAATTGCCGGTGGGTTCGCTCTGCTATGTATTTATGCAACGGTGCTGCTGAAGAAGGAGAAGAGCGGCAAGAAGAGTGCTACGCTGAATTTTATCAATTCACTCTGCCGGTATCGTTTTCTCATTAAGCAGTTGGTGTCTCGAGACTTCAAGACAAAGTACCGCAGATCGGTGTTAGGTGTTCTTTGGAGCGTGCTGAATCCGTTGCTTACCATGTTGGTGCAGTATGTGGTGTTCTCTACGTTATTTAAGTCGTCTATCCCGCATTATCCGGCTTATTTGTTGTCCGGTATTGTGCTGTTCAATTTCTTCACGGAAGTTACTACGGTCGGATTGTCATCTATTACGGACAACGCATCTCTTATCACTAAGGTGTATGTTCCAAAGTATATTTATCCTCTTACTCGCATGCTTTCTTCTACGGTAAATATGCTCTTTACATTTATTCCGCTGATACTGGTTACAGTATTTACGGGCGTATGGCCGGCTTTTTCCTGGATTTTGCTTTTGTTTGATCTGCTGTGCCTGATGGGGCTTGCACTGGGTATTTCCTACTTATTGGCGACGCTGATGGTCTATTTTCGGGATACGCAGTTCCTGTGGTCGGTTGTTTGCATGGTGTGGATGTACTGCACGCCTTTGTTCTATCCGGAGTCAATTATTCCGCAGAACCTGATCCGGCTCTATCATGTAAATCCGATGTATCAGATCGTAAACTTTGCGCGAACTGCATTGATTGATGGTGTTTCTCCCGGCCCGACATCCTATCTCTATTGCCTGTTGATCGGCATTGTACCGCTTATGATTGGGCTTTGGACTTTTAACCGCAAAGAGAAAGACTTTGCACTCTATCTGTGAGGTGCCTAAGCTATGGATGATAAAATGATCGAAGTCAAAGGCGTTTCCATGCGCTTTAATATGTCCAATGACAAGATCAATAGTTTGAAAGAATATTTTATTCAGTTAGTTACGCATAAACTGGAGAAAAATGAGTTTTGGGCATTAAGCGACGTATCCTTCGATGTACATCGAGGCGAAGTTGTAGGAATTATTGGGCACAATGGAGCAGGAAAATCCACCATATTGAAGGTGATTTCTGGAATTCTTAATCCTACCAGGGGAGAAGTGCAGGTAAACGGAAATATTGTCCCCATGTTGGAATTGGGCAGTGGATTTGATTTTGACCTGACTGGACGGGAAAATGTTTTCCTGAATGGCGCAATCTTGGGATACACTGAGGAATTTTTGAAGGAAAAATTTGACGAAATTTTAGAATTTTCGGAACTGGGCGAATTTATTGAAATGCCCATCCGGAATTATTCCTCCGGTATGTTGATGCGGCTGGCTTTTTCGATTGCCACAGTAGTGCATCCGGAGATTATGATTGTCGATGAAATTTTAGCAGTCGGAGATGCGGATTTCCAGGAAAAGAGTAAACGCAGAATGTTGGAGTTGATGAGCGGCGGTACGACGGTGCTGTTTGTTTCCCATTCGATTGCTCAAATTGAAGAGATGTGCAGCAGGGTTATCTGGTTGGATCATGGCCGGGTCAAAATGGTGGGAGAAGCCAGTGATGTCTGCGCTGCCTATCAGGGCGTTCCCGGGGCGAAGACCGAGTGTGCGCTGTTGTTCTACGATAACGGTCGCGGTATTTGTGAAGAGGATCACGTGGCTATTGATGTGAAGATGGATGGAAAACTGTTTGAGCAAGCGTTTGAATTTCCGGTTGAAACCAACCATTTTCGTTACGATCCTGTGACGGTTACTCCCTGCCTGTTGCGCGACTTGGAGTTCTTTGTTGAAGGGAAGCAGATTGCGTACAAGGTACTGAGCTCAAACGGTACAAATGTAAAGAAAAACTGGTATTTTAATGGAGAAGACAGCCAAATTGAGTTTGAGATCCCAGTGAAAACCAATCGGCTTGTGGTGACCGCATCTCTGATGGAGCTTGCACAGGAAGAATAACAGGGGTGACCTATGTCTTTAGTCAGTAAGCTGGGGCGAGCGCTTCGAGAGGAAGGTTTGCAGTCCGGTTTAAAAAAGACAGTGCGCTACGTTCAGCAGTGGCAAAGCGAGCGGCGCAGTGTAAGACAACTTCAGTATTCCAATGCTGATTTAGAAAAACAGAAAAGAGCTGTATTTGAGTCGGATATTTGCATCAGCATTCTCGTTCCGGTCTGTCATACGGTGTTGCCGTTTTTGCAGGAAATGATTGCCTCTGTGCAGAACCAGACTTATGGTAATTGGGAACTGTGTCTGGCAGATGGTCGCGGTGAAGTCTCGGATGACGTTGAATTCTACTGCAGACGGCAAGCGGAAAAAGACCGCCGTATTCGCTATCAAAAACAAACCGGAAAGTCTGCATTTGCAGAAGCTGCAAATGCGGCAATTCAGTTGTCTACAGGAGCATATTTTGCCTTGCTGCAACCAAACGATGCACTTCATCCGGCGGCATTATATGAAGTGATGCAGAGCATCACTTTGCAGAATGCAGATTTTATTTATACAGACGACAATTCCTTCTCCAACATACCGAAGGACGCGGTTCTTCTTAGGTATAAACCAGATTTTGCGCCGGATACGCTGCGCAGCGGTAACTATATTCGCCACTTGACGGTTTTTTCTCGCAACCTGATGAAAAAAACAGGAAAATTTCGAAATAATTACGATGATTATGATATGACTCTGCGGTTGACAGAAAACGCGAAAAAGATTGTCCATATTCCGCGTGTTTTGTACTATTGCCGGGTTTCAGAAACATCAGTTGCAGGTCAAGATACCTATAGCGCAGAGCGCAGGGCGCTGGAGGATCATTTGACTCGAGTTGGATTAAACGGCGAGGTGTTGGATTCAGCAGTGGCATCCACCTACCACATACGTTATCAGTTGAAGGGTCAGCCATTGATCTCAATTTTGATTCCCAGCTGTGACCATTCTAGCACATTGAAACGTTGCATCGATTCCATTCTGGAGCGCAGTACCTATCAAAATTTTGAGATCATAGTCATAGAAAATAACAGCGTTCAACCGGAGACATTTTGTTATTATGAAACACTGGCATCAAAACAGAAGGTAAGGGTGGTCCGATGGGAAGGAAAGTTCAACTACTCGGCCATTAATAATTTCGGGGCGAAATATGGAACGGGTGATTATTTCCTTTTACTCAATAACGACATTGAGGTTATTACCCCGTCATGGCTGGAGGAAATGTTAATGTTTGCCCAACGCGATGATGTGGGTGCAGTCGGGGCTTTACTTTTCTATCCTTCAGATAAAGTGCAGCACGGCGGAATTGTCCTTGGAATTGGCGGTGTTGCCGAGAATGCATTTAAGCATCTTCCGCGTGAAGATGGCGGGTATATGTCTCGTCTGACTATCGCGCAGAACGTAAGTGCAGTTACAGCAGCTTGCCTTATGGTTTCTCGGCGGGCATATGAGCAGGCGAGTGGATTGGATGAAAGTTTTGAAGTGGCCTTCAACGATGTGGATTTCTGTATGCGATTGCGGAAAATGGGCTATTTGAACGTGTTCACCCCCTATGCTCAACTGTATCACTACGAGTCCGAGAGCCGAGGAGCAGAGAATACCCCGGAAAAACGGAAGCGATTTCAGGGTGAAATTGCTTGCTTCCAGGAGAGATGGAAGTCGGAACTGGCGCAGGGAGACCCGTATTATAACCCCAATTTATCACTGCTCAGCGCAGATTTTCAACCGAGGAATAAGAGATGAGGCGTGGTCAAATGGCAGAATCGAACAGAGAACAGAGATTCTACAATCGAGTGGTCAAGCGAGGAATTGACATTCTGCTTGCTGCAGTGATCCTGATTGGGTTGTCTCCATTGCTGTTGTTGTTGGTGCTGGCAATCAAGCTGGATTCCAGAGGGCCGGTGTTGTTCAGTCAACAGCGTGTAGGCGTGAACAAGGTCATTTTCCCGATTTATAAATTTCGCACAATGCGCATTGATACACCTCATGATGTACCAACGCATATGTTGGAAAATCCGAATCAATACATTACCCGTGTAGGGCGCTTTCTTCGGGCAACTTCACTGGATGAGCTGCCGCAATTGTGGAATATCTTGGTTGGTCAGATGAGCTTTGTCGGACCAAGACCTGCACTTTGGAATCAGGAGGATCTGATTGCGCAGCGAGATCAATATCGTGCAAATGCGGTGCGTCCCGGATTAACCGGATGGGCGCAGATCAACGGACGTGATGAGTTGGAGATTCCGGTAAAGGCAAGACTGGATGGGGAGTATGTTGCTCAGCTTAGCTTTCGATTCGATTTAAAGTGCTTTTTCGGCACCTTTATTTATGTTCTCGGGCGAAAGGGCGTAGTGGAAGGCGGAACCGGTGAACTACAGCGGCAGGAAAAGAAAAAGCAGAAGAAATGAGGAAAAATAGTCAATGAAAGTTGCCATTGTCTGCTGTTTTGATACCTTTACAGAGCGACAGGAAGCACTGAGAGAGGTTTTTCGGCAAAGAGGGGATCAAGTGACGGTGTTTCAGTCGGACTTTTCACATCGGACGAAGACACAACGCAGGAATCTTCCGGAAAGGGATGTTGTCATCCATGCAAAGCCATACAAAAAAAACCTGTCTGTTG
Source organism: Bacteroides sp. CAG:927 (assembly GCA_963660915.1). GTDB lineage: Bacteria > Bacillota > Clostridia > Oscillospirales > Oscillospiraceae > UMGS1766. The sequence goes on from CAVLAO010000025.1 coordinate 14,522, forward strand.
CTCGATTGAGCTCACATATTTATTTTGCACGAGATGTATTAAAGGCGTTGGAAAAGCAGTCGTGGGATCTGATTTGGGTAATTCTTGCACCCAATTCTCTGGCGCAGAGATGTGCAGAGTATTGTCATCGCCATAGAGAAACGAAACTGGTGATCGATGTAAATGATCTGTGGCCGGAGTCTCTGCCTATGGGAGGATTAAAAAAACTTCCTCCGATGGGATATTGGCGTTCCCTTCGCGATCGTGCTCTGCCTAAAGCAGATGCAGTTGTAACGGAATGTCAGCTATTCCGGGATCGGCTGGGCTTTAGCAACAATAATTGTACGGTTCTTTACTATTGCAAGCGGAGCAACGCTTTGCGGAAGGTGCCTTGCGTACAAATGAGGAATGAGCTTGCATTGTGCTATCTGGGATCGATCAATCACATTATTGACCTGGATGCATTTGAAAATATTGTTGCTGCTTTAAAACAGCGTTTTCAGGTAACGCTTCACTTAATTGCAGACGGTGAGCGGAGAGATGAATTAATTCAACGGGTGCAGAAGGCAGGGGCACATGTGGTTGATCATGGTACGATCTACGATGCGGCAGAAAAACAAGCTGTGTTGGATCACTGTCAATTAGGACTGAACATCATGAAACCGACGGTATGTGTTGGGCTGACCATGAAAAGTATCGATTATCTGGAGGCTGGGTTGCCGATTCTGAACAACATTCATGGGGACACATGGGACTTGATCCGGGAGAAAGGAATCGGGATAAATTGGGATGCAACTCAGGGAGCCGACCAAATGGATCAGTTGGATTTGGCAGAGGCTTCTCGGGCGGCGCGAGACTTTTTTGAATCGGAATTGACGTTTGAAACGTTTCAAACCGGGGTTGAACATGTTTTGCGAAAAATAGCAGAGAAAACAAAATAAGATGCAAAGAGCGGATGGACTTTCGATTTGGCAGTCCATCCGCTCTTTTCATATGTGATATATCGATTTTTTAAAACTGAGGCAGCAGTGTCAGCAGATAATAATAGGGGATCAGGAACACGATAAACAATCCCAGAACGGGAATCGTCTTTTTGATGATAGCGCCAAGACTGGTGTGAAAATGTTCCGCAATCAGGGTCAAGCATACATGGGTGGGAGAGACCTGCATGGCAATATAACTGCTGCACATCAATAAGATCATTAAAGGAGTTCCGCCATTGGGCAGGGTCGCATAAGCCATTGGCATGCACATGGCAATGATGCCATTGGAACCGGCAATTACCGTGCCAATCAGGAAGATCAGCGCAAACACAATCGGCATAGGCAGCGGGAGCTTCTGGAAAGCCTCGGGCAACAGGCTGATCACACCGCTTTCCTCCAGTATATTCTTGAAAAACATGACTACTACGATGTTGCTCATGATGTTCCACTCGAAGGCGGACCGGATATAGGGAATGACGGACTTGATAGTGAGGCGGTTGATGAAGAAATACAGCACAACCGAAACAGCGCAAGCCAGATACACCGGCATATTAAAGATCAAAATCAAAGCAACAATCAATCCAATTGACCAAAGGGATTGAAACAATTGAAGCCAGCGATGACCGACATGTTCTTCTTTTGGCAAACCGGTATCCTTCGGAATTTTGCGGATGTATACGAGATAGCCGATTACAAACAGCATGATTACAGGCAGTGCCATACAGATCAGGAATGAACTGGTGGCTACGCCGCCCAGGGACAAACCAAGAATGATGCTGGTGTAAGTAGGCAGACAGCTTTCGGAAATATGACGGAAGTAACTGGTGACAAAAGTTTGTTCTTCATCATCTAAGTAACCATCGGTGGCAGACTTTACCATGTCACCGGCAATGAAGGCGGCGGCGGGAGAAGGGAGCAAGCCGATGAGGACGGGAGCGACGGTGGCGTTGACGCGGCGGGAATTGAAAATGGCAGAAAGAGCCTCCTGCGCCTGATTTAAATGGTTCTTCTGCTGCATCATGCGCTGCAGAAAGGTGATGAGGTAAGTGACAAGGCAAAGAGACAGAGTTTCTTCCCAGTTAAAAACAGTGTGAAAAGCCAATTGCCCTACCCGCAGCGGTGAGATCCGGAAAAAGATAACCGCGGCCAAGGTGCCGGTTAGAATGGCCACGGACAGGGACATCTTTCGCTTTTTCCCTTTGATTGTAGGCTTTAGATTTAACATGATAATGATAACGGCAAATACAATTGCCAGGTAAAGCAAATCAAGTTGCATATTATCTCCTGCTTTCTGTTTCTTTTTCTTTTTCTCTATCATAAAGCAGAAGTTTCGCGAAAAAAACAGCATTTGTTTTCTTTTATTATGCAGAAATTGACGTTGTAGAGTAAGAATTGATTGTCGCAAAACGAAGCTTACATCAAAAAATGTGCAAATCTATGCAGATTTTGTCCATATTGCACAGAGACTTTGCATTTGAAATACACCATTGGTATAATAATTACAAAAGCTCCCCGGCTTTTCTCTATGCACACGCATCAGGAGGACATTTTTATGTACGAAAGTAAATACCCTCATATTTTTTCACCCATAAAAATTGGAAACGTTGTGTTCAAAAACCGTATTTGGTCAACACCCGGCGGCGCGCATCTTCTCTATGATCATCAACCGTATCCAAATGAGCATGCAGCGGACTATTATTACGCCAAGGCGCGCGGCGGAGCGGCCTGCGTAACTTATTCGGCGCAAAATATGGACTTCGAAATGCCCTATGATCCGGTTCACGCGGCGGAAAACATTCTAAAGTATGAAAGCCATCGTTTTTTCAGCGAGTTTACTGCGGGAATTCATGCCTGTGGGGCAAAAGTTTCGCTGGAACTGTTGGCATTTTGTTATCACGGACATGATCATCAGGGAAATCTGGTCACTTACTCTGTCAATGGAGAGCCTATGGAGGATGGTACGCCTACCGTAAAATTCACCAGAGATGCCTTGACCGCAATTGCAAAGACTTATGGCGATGTGGCGGAAGCGGCCCTAAAGTGCGGTTTTGATATGCTGTGTATCCATGCCGGTCATGGACTTTGTATGAGTCAGTTCCTTTCAAAATTTGCCAATAAGCGGGAAGATGAGTTCGGTGGCTGCATGGCGAATCGCATGCGCTTTGTGGACATGGTATTGGACGAAATTCATGCCCGCGTGGGACGAAAACTGCTTATAGAATTGCGGATCTCCGGTGATGAAATGTTCAAAGATCCGAACATGGGTTATAAGGTCGATGAATGCATTGAAATGATCAAGTATGTTCAGGACAAGATTGATATTGCCCATGTGTCCAACGGCATGTTTTTCTCCGGTACCGGAAACATCACTCACCCGACCGAATTCTTACCAGAGGGTGTAAATGCCTATTTGGCCAAGGCAGTGAAATCGTGTCCGGACATTCATATCCCCGTTTTGACGCTTGGCGCATTTCAAAATCCGGACAAAGTGGAAGAAGCACTTGCAGATGGGACTGCGGATATTGTTGGTATGACGCGGGGACTGATTTCCGATGCGGCTCGTGTGAATAAGTGGAGAGATGGCAGGGAAGAGGATTGCATCCCCTGTATTCGTTGTCTGCACTGTCTGGATTACAGCCGCGCACCGATCTTCGCCTGTTCTGTCAATCCGACGGTCGGCCGTGAATCACGACTGCCGTTCTTCTGCGAGCCTGTGGGAGAGAAGAAAAAGGTTGTCATTGTCGGCGGTGGACCGGCCGGCATGCAGGCGGCAATTCAATGCGCAGATCGAGGACACGAGGTCACAATTGTGGATCGAGCGGCGGAATTGGGAGGCAAGTTGGTTTTTTCCAAGCAGGTTTCCTTTAAGTCCTGTCTGGCCGCCTTTCTGAATTACCTGATTACTCAGGTGGAGAAGAAAGGCATTACAGTTCTGCTGAACACGGAGGCAACACCTGAGTCGATTGCCGCAATGAATGCAGATGTAGTGCTTTCTGCAGTTGGTGCAGACGCAGTTGTTCCACCAATTCCCGGTGCAGATGGAAAAAATGTTGTCACTGCAGAACAGGCCTATGACTTGGTTCGAGCCGGTAAGAATTTGGGAACTGTGGCTGTATTGGGCGGAGGTCTGGTTGGCTGCGAAACCGCGCTACACTTGACTTTGGACAAGGGTTATGCGGGCAAGGTTACCTTGGTTGAAATGACAGACACAGTGGCAGCGGATGAAATGCATTTGACGCAGGAAGCAATGCTGGATCGAATGAACGAGACGATGACCTTCCATACCAATGCAATTTGCACTGAAATTACGGAGCAGGGACTGACGTATAAGGACGCCGAGGGTGAATTACATCAAGTTCCGGCAGATACTGTCATTATTGCGGCAGGTATGAAGCCTCGCCTGGATGAGGCAATGTCGTTTGCCGGCTGCGCTCGGGAATGGGAACAGATCGGCGACTGTATTGTTCCGTCGAATGTGCGCAATGCTGTTCGTACGGGCTACGATGCGGCAAACCGTATTTAACTACTAAAAAAGGGCAGGGGGATTTGCTGCGGCAGTTCCCTCTGCCCATTTTGTGGGGAACAGGAGAAAATCAGATGGAAGAAAGATTATACCGTGCCTATGTTTCAATTCTAGAGGAAGAACTTATACCGGCGATGGGATGTACAGAACCGATTGCCGTGGCATATTGTGCAGCGTGGGCGAAAAAAACGCTAGGCTGCATGCCGGAACGGGTTGCAGTGCATGCCAGCGCGAATATTATCAAAAATGTAAAAAGTGTCATTGTTCCAAATACCGGTGGGCAAAGGGGAATTGCCGCCGCGGCAGCAGCCGGTATTGTGTCCGGTCGTACAGATGCCGAGTTGCAGGTATTAGCGCAGTTGGATAAGGTGCAGATCGACGCGATAAAAACGCTGTTGGACAAAGTGCCCTTTACGGTAGAACGATCCGACAATGATTTTATTTTTGATATTCAGGTGGAACTGTCTGGAGAAGGCCATACAGCATTTGCACAGATTTCCGGGCATCATACCAATCTGATCGAATTACGGCGTGATGGCGAAGTGATGCTGCATCGGGATTATACGGAACAGGGAGACGCGCATACCACAGATCGTACTTTGCTTAGCGTGGAGGAGATTGTAAACTTTGCGGATTGTTTGCGCATTGATGACGTTCGGGAGGTAATCGGCCGACAGATCTCCTACAACCGTGCGATTGCAGAGGAAGGGCTGCGGGGGGATTACGGAGCGAATATAGGTAGCATTTTGCTGAAATCCTACGGAAACAGCGTCCATAATCGAGCGAAGGCTTATGCGGCAGCAGGCTCGGATGGGCGTATGAATGGATGCGAATTGCCGGTTGTGATCAATTCCGGCAGCGGAAATCAGGGGTTGACTGCTTCTTTGCCGGTAATCATATATGCAGAGGAGTTAAAGGTTTCGGAGGAATTGCTCTTCAAGGCTTTGGTAATCTCAAATCTGGTGACAATTCATCTGAAAACGGGAATTGGTCGCTTGTCTGCTTATTGCGGTGCGACCAGTGCCGGCTGCGGTGCAGCGGCAGGTATTACGTATTTGTACGGCGGAGGGTATCGTGAAATTGCCCACACGATCGTCAATGCGATTGCAATCGATTCCGGCATGATCTGTGACGGTGCAAAGGCCAGCTGTGCTGCAAAGATTGCTTCGGCGGTGGAGGCAGGGTTGCTCGGAATGCAAATGCAAATGCACGGCAGCCAATTTTATGGCGGCGATGGTATCGTGGTCAAGGGAGTAGAGAACACGATTCGCAATATCGGCACACTGGCCAGTGTCGGTATGCGGGAGACCGATCGGACGATTATTCATCTGATGACGAGTGAAAATAATCAAATATAAGAGCGAGTTCGCGGAAGGGTAAAATCTGCGATGAATTTATGTAGCGAAAGAAGAAGGATCATCCGATCAAATGACCGGATGATCCTTTTGTGATAGATTGAGATAAAAGAAAACGGAATTAGTGCTTCTTTTCGCCAACAACTGCTGCATCTTTCAGGGCGTTACGTTCCGGATCATAGGACTTCTTCAGGAACAGGAAGGCAAAGAAGGAGATAGCAGATGCAATCATACAGATGACATACACAGGTTTGAAAGAGCCGGTAACTTCCTGGATCTTTGTAAATATCCACATGGCGGGGCAGGAGATGATGACGCTCAGCGGGCTGATAACCTTGTTGGCATGCATAAACTGCTTACGGCCATAGACATATCCAAATACGGAGGGAGTCAGATTGGGGATACCGCCGGTGGCAAAGGCGATGCCGACCACAGCAATATAGATGAGTGGCTGGAGATGCGTTACGACGGCCAGCAACATGGAACCGGACATAATGAAATAAGCCAAGGACAGACCACGGCAGGCAATGGGCGTGCCAAATTTATCATCAATAACGCCCCACAGGAAGGAGATGACAATACCCAGCAGGGAAGCAAAGGTCAGATACCAGACGGAAGTCGTGGGAGGCACATTGAACTCCAGCATCATGACGACCACGAACAGGCTCATGAAACCGCCCATAACCCACAGCCAGCCGGAAGTGCCGATAGTGACCATCCACATCTCGGGGTTCTTCAACAATTTGCCGACGCTCCACATGGATGGCTCGGGCTTTGTCAGAACTTCAATTTCCTCTTTGGAACGGATCAGGCCATCAGGATACAGGCCAAGCTCATCGGGACGGGTGCGGGTAGTGAACATGAAAATAACACCAAGCACGATGATGATGATGCCGAGGACCGTCCAAATAGTGGAGAAATTATACACGCCACCGGCAGCGGGATCAACGCCCGGATTGGTCAGGGCGACCATGTGGATCAGGAAATTCGGGAAGAAGGCTGTGCCCAGAGGGGCAGCCATGGTATAAATGCCCATGACTTTGCCGCGGGTAGAAATATACCAGTTAGTGACTACGCCCTGTACTGCCAGGATCAACACACGGCCGGCCATGTTATTGATAATCATGGCGATAAAGAACAGTGGGAAATTTGTTCCGGCGGAGAAGCCGATCAGAATTGTACATACGCCGACAATCACAGTAGACGACATCAGTACCTTGCGGTTATCTGCTTTCGAGAGCAGAATTGCGGCGAAATACAACAGCGGAATGGCGATATAGCCGGCAATTGTAGTGGGCAGGGTCATATTGGAGCGTGTCCAGACTGTGCCGTCAACGGCAAGATAGGTGTAATAGGAGTTGTAGATGTCCGAAAGCATCTCAGAATAGATGAACTGGGAAATGAATGCTGTGATGATCAGCATCAAGTTCCATTTTTTAAACTCAGGCTGCCTTTGTAACATGATAGATCCCTCTTTCTTTTCTTCTGATTCAGCGCTGCAGAACTTTCAATAAAAGCTCCCCTAAACTTTCTTGCTGCACATTGCACAACAACTCGTGAAAGATCTGGCGCTTATCTGTGATTAGTGTATAAAGAGGGCTGCTTTCTGTCAATCCGTTTCGATCGCTTGGACAAGACTTGCGTACTTTATGGCATTTTTTGCGGGTTTATTTTCTTCCTCCTTGCTTGCGATATTGAGCGGGAGTTAATTTCGTATAAGCTTTAAATAATCGAGCAAAGGAATTTGCCTCAGGGTAGCCGACGGTATGGGCAATTTCAGAAATCGGACGGTCTGTGCTGACCAAAAGAAGCTTTGCCTGCTCAACGCGGCGCAATGCCAGATATTCGCTGAATTTTTGACCGGTTTTCGCTCGAAATAGACGGCTGAAGTAGGTGCTGCTGATGAATAGTTCATTAGAAATTCGTTTCAGTGACAGTTCCTCACCTAAATGCTCGTCAACAAAGCGAAGAACATCCTGGATTTGATGGTATCCCTGATCGCGGGCAAAACGATTGAATATGGCGGAACTTTGGGTGACAAACTGTTCCATTGAGGAGTGAAGTTCCTGGATGTGATTGTGGCGGGACACATATTTGATGAATTCCTGATAGATGGTAATGAGATCTTCCGGAACATGATCAATGTCATCCGGCAGGTGTACCACCTGTGTGGCAATATCCATCAAAAGAATGCATTGCTCAGCGTAACCCTGCGGTTCGGTTGCACGAAAAATATTGTTTAAAAAATCCAGTGCATCCGCCTGCAGTCCCTGGTGAATGAGCTGCACCAGTTCACTGTTGGCCTGTGCATTGTGACCGATAGAAAGCGGGGAAAAACAAGTGCCGTCGTCCGGACTGGTACCGCAGAGTTGATCTAAAGCAGTCAGCAGTTCCGGCCAATGAATGGGCTTGTATAGATAGTCGCTTACGCCGGCGCGCAGAGCAATTCGCATATGCTCCTGCACAGCTGAGGAGGTGACAGCGATCAGTTTCAGAGATGGATAAAGAGAATGCAGACGGCTGAGATTGACCTGGATCTGCAGAAGCTGAGAGCCGAAAATAAGCGGTTCCAGCAATAGAATGTCAGGCTGACGTTCTTGCAGCAGGCGGTCGCCATCGGAAGGAAGATAAGCTTGTCCACAGTAGGTTAAAGAAGGACGTTCCCGCTGCAGGATATCTTCTACGGCTTTGCCGGTTGAGGGGTAGCGATCCAGAACAGCGATTTTCATGTAGGTTCAACCTCCTCCAGAGGAAGGTAAAGTACCAACTCAGTGAGCCAATCCGGTTGACAGTTGCAATCCCATCGCACACCGGAACCGTAATGCTGCCTCTGTTCGTCAATGAGTTCCTTGAACACCAGACCCTCCAAATCTCCAGAGGGGAAACGAAGCTGGCGAAATTGCTGTACCAAGGAAGAGGTCATGATGCAGACGTCGATACTTGCCTTTAAAGCCAATGTGTTTTCCTGAGTAGACAGGGAAATTGTAATTGTGTATTGCTCCCTGGATACTTTTTGTGAAAGCATTTCACGCAGCAGTATATCGATCAAGGTGCCGAAGGGCAGTTGCATCAAAATCAGATCCGGATTGCAGGACGGATCGATTGCGGATTGAAACTGGATTCTTCCATCGTACATGCTGCGAAGCAAATGAAAGTAACGATTCAGGTCATCGATTTCCTGCCCTAGTAGCACCATATCGTAGGGATGACGGACTTTTTGACCGACAATGGCAAGATCCTGCAGTAATTCTGCCATCTCATCGTTGTGGTCCAGTGAGGCCAGTGCACTTATATGCCCCATTGCATCGAAAAGAAACTGATCCTGCACACGGTTTTCCAGAAGTTTGTAGGCCGTTTTTGTCCGCTTCTTTTCCTGTTGTTCCTGAATATTTGCCTTTGTCAACAGTTCCAGACTTTTACTTTGTAAGTCAATCAGGGTTTGCGTGTGCTCATTTAGCCGCGTGAGGTGTTCAATCATAACCAGAAGCATACGGCTGAATTCTTGAATGCGCTCTTGTGGAAAAAACGGATTTACGTCAAATTTGGCATAAAGTTCAGGATAGGTTGTTTTCAAATTGCTGCTCGGCAACAGGGAATCCAATGCCTGCATTGCTTCCGGTTCCATGCGATAGCCGCTGAAGAGCAGGCAGCCGATCAAAACATCCCCCTGCAAAATCGGGAGCATGGTAGAAACCAGCCCCATATGACATAGATAGCTATATGGCGCGTGCGTCTTTTGCAGCGTTTCAATTCCCCGCATGGTGCAGATACGGCATTTTGTTTCCAGGGAATTATTGAAGACATAATCACAAAATTCTCCCCGTCCATGTATTGTGCCAACACTGTTTCCATTCAGATCGCACACGCTCAGCCGCATTCCGGTGTTTCCGAAGAGAGAAACCAGCAGCTCACTCAGCGCTTCTCGGTATTCCGTTGCGTCCAGCAGCGGAGAAAGTGCAGATGATTTTTCCACCATAATATGTGATTCAACTCCAATCCTGATCCGTTTGTACTGCGGCAAGGTTATACAACGAATAAAAGGGAAATTTCATCCCTTTTTGTGCGTGGAAAAATACTCTCGCAAAACGGCCAGGCTTTCCTCGCGCAGAACTCCGCCGGTAACACTTGGTTTCCAGAATGAGTTTTCGAATACCATTCTGGAACAATTGCAGCCGCGATTACCAAGCAATTGTTCCAGCTCATCGTTGCTGGCACCATAAACCAGGCGTCCAAGCTTGACCCAAACAAGGGCACCGCTGCACATGAAGCAGGGCTCACAGCTGGAATACAGTGTGTAATCTTCTAAGCTTGTAATGCCGGTCTCTGCGCAGAAACGACGAATCAGTCCGGCCTCACCGTGAAAAGTGGGGTCGTGAGAGGTGTAAATTTGATTCTCGTTGGTGTATACAATGGCATTATCTTTTACAAGGACGGCTCCGAATGGTTCGTTGCCGTGCGCCACAGCGGAGGCAGACAGGGCAATTGCCTGCTGCATAAACGATTTATCGTTCATTCTATTCCTCTTCTCTCTAAAGTGTTCAATTTATTAATAGTTTCCCAATACGCCGGACTATAGCGGTCCGACGGTGGGATTAGCATTTTTCCGCGGACGACCGCGCGGACGTTTCGGTTTCAAGTTTTCCGGATCCTTCGGCTTTGGCTTTCGGCCACGTTTTTTCGGCTCCGGCTTCGGTACCGGCTTAGATAAGCCAAGTGCCTCCAACTCTTCAAAAACAGTCTGAAGAGTATGAACCCAACAGCCATCATCCGTTGCCGGTTCTGCCGGTGCATCGGT
>CAVLAO010000026.1:0-24524 GCA_963660915.1 Bacteroides sp. CAG:927
TGCTTATACAGTTTACGATTGAAAATCACAGATCGATTAAGAATAGCGCAGTGGTCAGTTTTGCAGCATCCAAAGACAAGTCTTTGGATGAATATTTGCTTCACCCTGACGAAAAAAAGACGTTACTGCCTGCGATTGCGATTTATGGCGCGAATGCTGCAGGAAAGAGTAATGTTCTACATGCAATGAGAACAATGAAAGATATGGTTGTTGGAGAAGCGGCAAAGGCATTGAAAGGTCAAAAACTGCCTTGGGAGCCTTTTGGTGGAAATACAGAACCTACTTCCTTTGAAATTGTGTTTATCTATCAGGAAGTTCGCTATGCCTACGGTTTTTCCTTTGATGAAAAAAAGATTTACACGGAATATCTTTATCATTGGCCAAATGGACGGGAAGCACTGATTTTCTCCAGAGATAATGGCCAGTATGAGTTCCGCGAGAACGTGAATGAACAAGTTACGCTAAGCAACCGGACGCCGGACAATAAACTCTATCTGGTTTCTTCAAATGACTGGAACCTTCCGCAGACAGAGAATGCTTATAAGTGGTTTCTCGAAAAGCTGACCTTCCTGATGGAAGAAGAACCCGCAACATCGGAAACGGTTGCACAGATTGTAAGCAGCGATGATAAGAAGGCTCGCATTCTAAAAGAATTGATGCTTGCAGACCTTGGAATTTCCGATATTGCTGTCAAGAACCTCTCGAAGAAAGCTCCGATTATCACAACAACGCATCGCATTATCCATGAGGATGGAAACGTTGAATATTTTCAGCTTCAAATGGAGCAGGAATCAGCAGGCACACAGCATTTCTTTGCCTGTATCGGCGGCTGGCTGCAGGCGCTTGAGAACGGTGCCCTTTTGGTAGTCGATGAAATTGAAGATAGCCTTCATCCTCTCTTAACCAAAAGATTGATTGAAATGGTTCAGGATAAGCGTATCAACACAAAGGGTGCACAGCTTCTTTTTACAACCCACGATGCGATGTTTCTCGACCTCAGCTTCTTCCGCAGAGATCAAATTTGGTTTGCAGAAAAGGACGACAAGTCCTGTGCAACTGAATTGTATTCGCTTGCATCCTTCTCTCCGAGAAAGGGTGAAAACGTGCGCAAAGGGTATCTCCAGGGACGTTTTGGTGCGATTCCTTTTATTGGAGGTAATGGTCAATGGCAAAGATGAGAAAAGAGTATGATCCAAACAAAGTCATGCGGCGTAAGCGTAGACCGATTATCTACATTATCTGTGAAGGCAAGGAAACGCAGGCGGGTAAACTCATCAATGGCGGTATACTGGAACAGGCGTAGCTCCGGAGCTGCGATGCAGCTGCGTGGAACGACCTCCACATCCACCTGAACCCGCTCACCGGGATGGGTCATCTGCTCATACGGCTTGGGTTTGTATGTATTTTTCGGCTTTTCGACAGGAAATAATCCTATTTTGCGCATCACGCGGAACAGGATTTTAGGACGCCGTGTATATCCGCGCTGCCGCAGACGGTGCCAGAGCTCGATCATGCCCGGTGTTGGATTCCGGCGGCACATATTGAGGATGAGCTTCAGCTCGTCCTCTGTGTGCTGGTTCGGGTGGCTGTGCGGGCGTCTGGACTAACAGGTGAGGGACACCGCAGTTCCGTCCCAACGCTGCTTCCAGAAGTAGATGTACGATCGGCTTTTGTTGTACTTCCGGCTTGCGCGGCTGACACCGTATTTTTCCGCGTACTTCATCAGGGATTGCCTGTAGTCCTATACTCTTGCTCATGAGGAATGTGGTCTCCTTTCAGCAAGTTGGGATGTTGTAACTTAACCTTAACACATGAGGCCCTGTTCCTCGCATCTTTTTTCGCGATTGTCCAATATGTATTGTAGTCCTACGATTTTGACTGCCGCAGTTTATGTTCTCTGCTTGTGTTAGTAACGGCACTATGGTAAAATGAAAATGATCAATTGAGGGGGTATATCACCCATGAGTGAAATATTAAAACTGCGTACCGCTGCTTTTGGTGGGTTTAACCGTCAGGATGTGGTGGACTATATTGAGACTTCTGCTCGGGAACACACCGCTCAACTCAGCGCTCTTCGTGCGGAATTAAAGGATGCACAGGACAAGTTGGCAGAACTGGAGGGAGAAAAGGCCCGTGCGGATGCGCTGACTGAGCGCTGTAACGATTTGAATGCACGGGTGGAAGTTCTCTCACCGCTTGAGCAGGAAGTAGTGCAATTGCGGGAAGAAGTTGCAGCCTATCGGCCTCAGGCAGAGGCCTTTGCCGCGTTGAAAGACACTGTGGCCAACATTGAGATGGATGCACGCACAAGAGCAAGTCAAGTGATAGCAGATGCAGAACAGGAAGCACAGAGCAAACGCGCCATTGCAGAAACCATGTTGGATCGCGTAATGGAGGAGTATAGTACCGTTGGACAACGCGCCGACACTGCTATTACCGATGTCATATGCAAACTAACGGATTTACGGGCATCTTTAGCCGGACTTGGGGCGCTGCGGGAGCAAGTGAGGACGAATGACAATGAGTGAAGTTTATCATTTAACCACAGATCAGCTGCGCTCCATGCAGCCCTCCCTTCATGCCGGCGACCGGGTGATCCTGTCCGGAACAATCTACACTGCTCGAGATGCGGCTCACAAGCGGATTTTTGCGCTGCTAGATGGGGGAAAAGATTTACCCTTCCAGTTAAAAGATGCCATCATTTATTACGCCGGTCCTACGCCCGCCCAACAGAGAATGGCGGTCGGTGCCTGTGGACCCACCACAGCCAGCCGAATGAATGCCTTTGCCCCTCGCCTGCTGGATTTAGGTCTGGGTGCTATTATCGGCAAGGGCGAGATGTCTGCAGAAGTAGTGGCCGCCTTGCAGCGCAACCGGAGCTGTTTCTTTGCTGCAGTCGGTGGTGCAGGTGCTCTAATTGCAAAATGCATTACCGTTGCAGATGTCATCGCATTTGATGATCTCGGCTGCGAATCGATCAAACGAATGCAAATTCAGGATCTTCCCCTGACCGTTGCAATTGACTGCCACGGCGGTAACCTCTACCAGACCGGCAGAGCGGAATTTGAACAGAACTAAAACTTTAACGGAGTTGCTGCATGGTACGCAACAACTCCGTTTTTTAAATCTTTTTTGCATATAAACTCAGTTTACGATTTCCGTCAAACTCTGTCTGCACAAGAATTTTGACATCTTCCGTACCCGCTCCAATGGTAACAATCGGCGTAACCATCAGCTTATGTTCTGTCTGCAGTGCAGAAAAAAAGGTTGTCTCTTCCTCGGAAATTGCAATGCGAATGCTCTCTCCGTTCCGGAGCATTGGCCAATCACCTAACCCGTCTTCCAGCGTTCGATAGGTATTTTCTGCAATAAACTGCCCCAGGTCGCAGTTAAGGATGCAAGCGTACTTCATAGCGAAGCAAGCCAACGCACGCTCCCGCTGCACAGTTAAATATCTCATACTATATTCTCCCCTCTCATCTTCCCAACTGCCAGAATGCCACAGCGCTGGCAGCTGCCACATTTAACGAATCCACTCCGTGTGACATTGGAATCATCACAGTGTAATCGCAAGCAGAAATTGTCATTGGCGACAGTCCGTTGCCCTCTGTTCCTAAAATAATGGCCAGTTTTTTCTCCGTTCGCAAAACTGGGGCATCAACCGGTATTGCCCGATTGTCCAATGCCATAGCTGCCGTGCGAAACCCAAAATCCCGTAATTGCTGAATCCCCTGTTCCGGCCACTCCGCTTCTTTTTCGCCAATGCGGGTCCAAGGAACCTGAAAAACCGTTCCCATGCTGACGCGCGCAGCACGCCGATGCAGTGGATCACAGCAAGTCGGGTCAATTAACACGCCATCCATATTTAATGCGGCCGCAGAGCGAAAAATAGCTCCCACATTTGTAGGATCTACCACTCCTTCAATAATGGCAATTCGCCGTGCATTGGTGCATACCTGTTCTATCGTCGGCAAGTGCGGACGCCGCATAGCACACAACATTCCTCGCGTCAGCGCATATCCGGTTAGTTCCGCCAACACCTCTCGCTCTCCCGTATATACAGGCGTATCGGGACAAGCAGCTAAAATCTCCGCCGCATCGCCACTAATGTGCTTTCGCTCCATCAAAAAAGACAGCGGAACACACCCCGCCTGCAGCGCATAAGAAATCACCTTTTTGCTTTCTGCAATAAAAATGCCTTCTTCCGGTCGGTGGCGGGAACGCAGCTGTGCCTCGGTCAATCGGGTATAAACATCCAGTTCCGGCTGATCCAGTCTTTTTATTTCAATGACATATGCCATGCTGACTCCCCCGCTCTTCCATTTGCTCCGCTGTCGGATACCTTCCGTACTGTGACGTTAAGCTTCCAAAATGAGCAATGTGATCATACATCTTTTGTGCCAACGGCGATAGAGGCTGCCGTCGAAGCCGCGTCAGGTAAACGCGACTGTCACACCTTGGTGCAACAATCGTCAGCCCATGAAGCACAGAATCATGCGTCTTTTGTTGCAGGTATGCGCTGACCGGAATCGGACCGACTCCAAATCCGCTGCGCACCGCTCTTGGAATTAACTCCGGAGACGGAACCTCATGCACTTCCGAAATTCGAATTCCGGCAGAAGAAAAGTATTCTTGACACACCATATGAAATCCGTATTGCTCCGGCAGGAGTATAAGTGTTTCCCCTTCCAGTTCCGTCAATGCAAGACTATCCCGTGAATAAAATCGATGCTCCGGGCCAACGCTGATCAGCATTGGTTCTCTCAATACCAAGGTAGACTGAAGCATTTCATCCGACAAATCCGCTACTGTAACAGCGAAATCCGCCTGCCCTGTATAGAGCAACGGTTTTACCGCATACCGCATGATCAACTGCTGCACATCTCTCACCGCAGGGTAACGCTTGCGGAACAATACAGATGCTTCCGCCGAAAAGTCCGGGGCTTCTGTGATGATGTTCAACCCCCACTCCTGCGTCCCTTTAAATCGGGCAACATGAGACTTTGTCTGCTCTACCTGATTTAAAATCAGCGTGACATCATCTAAAAAGACATGCCCTGCTTCCGTCAAAACCAGCCTTCGCCCGGATTTTCGAAACAATGCCACCCCCAATTCCTGCTCTAATTGCTTGACGGCCATACTCAGGGTAGACTGAGATACATTCAGCGTTTCCGCTGCAATCTGCATATTGTCACTGACTGCCACGCAGGCAAAATACATCATTTTTGTCAGTTCCATGCTATCTCACCTCGCACATAACGCAATCATTATATCACATTGTTCAATAATTTTGAAGTATTACTTCAATCATCCGAATTGATACGGGCAATATACTCCGATAAAATAATAAAGGAACGATTGATTAGGAGAAAAAGCGATGAATATACGTGATCTTTACGAATCCAAGAAGAAAACACTTGAGGAATGCCTGGGTCTGATTGAATCCGGCGATACAATCTGTGTTTCCGGCGTTGCCACAGAGCCAATTACATTTCTAAGCCATTTTACAGACATCATACCTCGCCTGCACAGTGTCACTTTAGTCAAAAGCAAGGACAATGACTATGATTTCCTTCGCGATCCCAATACACGAGGTCACGTTGAAACAGTCAGCCACTTTTACGCAAAGAACATGCGCGAGGGACACGCCCTTGGACTGACCTCCTACATTCCATCCGACTTACACAATTATATGCGCGAGTTTGTTGCCGTCCATCCAAACAATGTATTTGTTGCTCAGGTGGCTGATCTGCAAGACGGAACATTTCAAGTTCCCTATAGCTTAATGTTTGAGCAAGAGGCCATTGCCAATGCAACAAAAATAATTCTGGAGGTCAACCCAAACTTTCGCCGTGTTCGGGGCGGTCTTGAAATCCCTCTGGAACGAGTAACCGCCTTCTTTATTTCTCAGAAGCCAATCTTCACCATCCCTCGCAGTGTGCCCACCGCTGTCGACGAAACAATCGGCAGTTACGTTGCCGACCTAATTCATGACGGTGACTGCATCCAGCTAGGCATTGGTGGTTTACCGGATGCGGTGGGCAAACATCTGCACGAAAAAAACGATCTGGGGATCCATTCTGAACTATTCTCGTCTACTATGGCAGATCTGATTGAGGCAGGCAATGCAACCGGAAAGTACAAAACGATCAATCAAGGAGAACACCTTGCAACCTTCTGCATTGGTGATGAGCACCTGTACGAGACTGTGGCAAACACGCCCGCCTGCCGGCTTGTTCCCTGTTCATACGGAAACGACCCTTTCATCATTGCACAGAATGACCACATGATCAGCGTAAATACTGCGATGGAAATCGATTTGACCGGTCAGGTCTGCTCTGAATCCATTGGTCCCATGCAATTTTCCGGCACTGGTGGTGCCGCTGATTACGCCTATGGTGCAATGCATTCCAAAGGAGGCCGTGGCATAATTGCCTTTTCCTCCACCGCAAAGGGCGGCACCATTTCAAAAATAAAATCTATCTTGACCCCCGGTGCTGCCGTGTCTATTTCGCGCAATTTGGTAGACACTGTAATTACAGAATACGGTGTAGCAGAGTTGAGAGGACGCACTATCCGCGAGCGCGTGGAGGCATTGATCTCTATTGCTCATCCGGACTTCCGCGCACAATTGCGCAAGGAGGCTTATCAATACGGCATTGTTGTGTGATTATCACATGTTGCAATTTCATTTATCTTATTAAGGAGGAATTCTTATGGCAAAACCATTAGCTGATTACGTCAAGCTTCCAGAGTTGGAGGAGTACAAGGAATGGTTCAAGGACTTCGCAGATCTGTATCGTGAGGACGGCATTCTGCAGGTAACCTGGAAAACCAATGACGGCCCCATGCATCACTCCGGCATGTCTCATCGTGCATGCTCTCAGCTGACCCGTGTCCTGTCTTTGGATTTCAAGAACGAAATCATCATCTTCACCCATATCGGTGACAGCTGGATGACAGAGTCTGATCCCAACGGTTGGGAAACTTACTCTGAACTGCCTACTGAGCGTTTCCAACACCAGTATTTTGATGATACTAACCTGATTAAGAACATGGTTTTCGATCTGGATGTACCTACAATCGGTGCAATCCCCGGTCCCGGTTTCCACTGGGATTCTGCCATGCTGTGTGACGTGACTATCGCATCCGAGGACACTTGGATGGAAGTTCCTCACGCTCACGGCGGTCTGGTTCCCGGTGACGGCATGGGCCTGATGGCACAGCATTACTTCGGCACCAAGCGGGGCAACTACTACATGATGACCGCCCGTCAGTGGACTGCGCAGCAAATGCTGGATTGGGGTATGGTCAGCGAGGTTGTTCCCAAGGATCAGGTCATGCCTCGTGCATGGGAAATCGCCCGTATGTGGAAGACCATGCCATATGAGAACCGCACCATCATGTCCAACCTGGCAAAACGTCCGCTGAAAAAGCTGTTTGTGGAGGATCTGAAGCTCCACACTGTCTCTGAGCAGTACGGCTCCCTGCTCCGCATCGCTGCCGGTGAAATGGGTGATACCAATGCCGGTCAGCAGGACGAGAAGTACATCAGCCAGACCAACGACTGGCGCTATTGCCATGACTGGATGCAGCAGGTACCTACTCGTGAGAGTTGGCAGGGATTCCGCACCAAGCCCTTCGAGTGGTTCAAAGAAGTGGAAGCCGGCAAGGCAACCAATCCTTTCGACTCCTCTCGTCCTGTTAAGCCTTATCGTCCTGAAAAGGCATAATCCTCAATACCAAGCTTTAACCATAGTTTCCCCTCTCATTCCATTTGAGAACCCCAGCTTTGCACCAAGCGAAGCTGGGGTTCTCTCCTGTAACGATGATTATTTTAAAAATTCAAGGGAGAAGGCATTTGCCTTCTCCCTCTTCCGTATACATCAAAACAACTGTCCGCCTATAGGAAAATCAATTTGTAGATGCAATCAGCGCTGTTTTATCAAGCCGATCACAACCACTATGCAATAAAGCTTATTCTTCTCATTAGCTCTGCTGCTCATATGCTTTCAGGTCTTCCGCCCAGCTTTCGTATCCTTCCTCGTCCCGATGGTCGGTCAAAAGATTCTGTTGAGACAAATAATTTCCCATCCACGCAGTCAGCTTGCTCGCACCCGAAACATTTAAGTGATCTCCTCCATCCAGAGCATCTGTGTTCCAGTCGATACCCAAGTCACTTAGCATTAAATTGAAATCGATATAGGTAATGTCATGTTTCTGTGCATAATCAGAAATGCCATTGTGCCGAGCATACGTCCAGCAAGACGGTGAGGGAACGCTGTACAAAATCAACTGAATTCCTTGCTCTTTGCAAAGGGACACGATTCGATTTAAAAACAGCTGCTGCACCTGAGGAATCGATGCTACATCATCCGTTGCCTGCGTGTAATCTCCACCGGTATACGGTTGCACGACTGTAGCGAAGTGAAAGCCACGATTGATATCCAGTGCTGTTGATGCTTTCTCTCCGGTCAACAACTTTTTCCACCGATCATGATAGCAATATGCCGGCAGTAAGCGACCCGTTGTAGACTGCATAATTTTTTCCATCTCGCCTACAACGCCGTGGCTTCCAAAAAGCATATTTCCTTCCATTAAAATTACCTTGGGATGCCGCGTGGTCAAGATGTCCTGCAGATTATATAAATCATCCTGTAACCGCTGTCCCGGTGTCCCGCAGTTATACCCACTGAATCCATTATCACGCCATAGCTGCATTGGAGAAACAGATGCCCAGGCTTGACTGTCGCCCAAAACGATATAATCCAAATCGCCCTGCAGTGCCTCCGGCACACCGCCAGTAGTCGTTTTAGGAATGAAAATCGGTTTTAACAGTGCTACGATAAAAATCAATACGAACGCGAATACAACTGTTTTCCCAATATGTTTCCACATTTGTTTCATTGCAGCATTCGCCCCCTTAAAACCTTGCATAGATCAGATCCGCTTCCGTATATCCTGTGCCGTAAGCCCCGAAGATCAGAACGACCAGAATACACAGCAGATAAATGCACCAGCGGGCGGCAATCGGTTTTGCTGCAATCCGTTCCCGAATGGAAATTCCCTTTTCATGCGCTATACCAACCAACAGCACAATCAGCATACCACATGCAACGACTGCATAGTCCAATCCGTCGATACTGAGGCTCAGTAAGTTCTGAGCTGTCAGGGCTGACTTACCTGTCCAAGTAAAGATGGAAGCAAACATCTGAACGCCTACACTGAGAGACGAAGCATTGAAGAACATCTCCCCGGTAAAAATGATTGCCATCATTTTTACCGCCTGAATTCCGCGCCAATACCAGCTTTTGCGGGAAATTGACAGCCGCTGAGTCGTTTTTTCCACCAAAGGTTCGATCAATTCGCCCAGTACAATCAGAACGAAGTAGTACATTCCGTAGAATAGATACTGCGTTCCTACGCCATGCCACAGTCCATTGCTAACCCAAACCGCAAACAGCGGAATGATCGTTTGAGCGATCTGACCGTAATGCTTACCCAATTTCTTTCGAGCGCTTTTCCCCAGTTTTTTGATCCCGCCAGTCAGGGAAAGGGGATAGAAAATATAGTCTTTAAACCACGTTCCCAACGTAATATGCCAGCGTCTCCAGAATTCTGACGGTGTTTTGGCGAAAAATGGCTGGCGGAAATTTTCCGGCAATACAACGCCAAAAATTTCTCCTGTTCCGATGGTTATGTCAATACAGCCTGAGAAATCCGTGTAGAGCTGAAAAGTATACAGCATAGCGGCCAGTGCAACCATAGCTCCGCCATATTGCGAATGTTCTTTAAACGCTAATGCCACCAGAGGATTCAAACGATCTGCAATCACAATTTTTTTGAACAATCCCCACAAGATACGTTGCGCGCCAAACGTCACATTTTGATATTGCAGTGGTTCTCCTGCCCACAACTTATTTGCCACATCGCCATAACGGCAAATCGGCCCTTCCATAATGGTGGGAAAAAACGTTAAGAACAGTGCCATACGGGCAAAATTATGCTCCGCTGGAATTTTTTTATAGTAGACATCCACCAGATAGCTTACTGCCTCCAGAGTATAGAAGGAGATTCCCAATGGAGCGGCCACTTTTGGCACCGAAAGCCCCGCACCAAACGCATTCAGCAATTCGGTAAATGCTCCGCAGAACTTCAGACCAACTAAAATCCCCAACACAAGACCAACGCCCACCCAGAGAATTCCCCGAGTCGCCCGTCGCGTCTTTGCCCGTTCGGCCTTTTTGTCTGCCCCTTTCTGGATTCGAAGATCTCCTTGGTTCTGTCTCCACTCAAGCCACCGTCCCACAAAATAAGTAATGAGTGAGGTGGCAATCGGATAAACAATAAGCTTCTTGCTCATCTGAAAGAAAAATGCCGCACTGGCCAGCAGTAAAAGCCATCCTCTCAGTCTTCGCGGCAGGATCCCGTATACGATCACTGCACCGGGCAAAAAAATAAGCAGATAAAGTAACGTTGTATAGGTCATTTACGCATCCTGTTGCAAACGCCGTACCATGTCCCAAATAGACTTTGCCGAATTAAAATTCTCCGGAATAAGATCTGTCGGTGTTACCTGCACATCAAAATGATCCTCCAACTCCGTAACCAATTGCAACAAAGACAGCGAATCCAGATGTCCGTCGTCAATCAAATGCTCATCTTTCTCATAGTCGTTATCCGGATCAATATCCTCTAAAATTTCTAACAGTTCTTCCATTGTAAAACACTCCTTGCTTTGATTTTTATATTCCATTCAGTGGATCCGTCTGTATTCGTTCGCGTACAATTCGCAATCCATTCTTCTGAGAATAAAGTGCAATCTGCGGCAAATCCCTGCTCAGGAACAACGCAATTCCCTCCAGAGGAGAATAAGCTCCCGTCATGTCAAACAGGAGCACATCTCCCCGCTGCGGATCTTCCATTTGAAACTCTTTTAACAGAACATCATTCGTAGTACACAATGCACCGCAAACCGTGTAGGATGCTTTCTCACCGGATCGCTGAGGCAGGCAGGTAACCGGCGGACGCTTTGTTGCAAGCAATTGTCCATAGTAGTTCACCTGATGGATGCCACCGTCTACAATGCAAAAGCGATTGCCCAAATTAGACTTTATATCCACAATACGAGTGGCATAAGTTCCGGAGCACGCCGCAAAATAACGTCCCATTTCCAGCGTAACTCTGCCCTGCCAACGCATTGCCTGCAGCTTTTCTGCCATCGCCGCAACAATTTCCGGAGCTGCATTCTCCTCGCCTTCAAAGTAGCTGACAGGAAGTCCCGGTCCATACTCCAGGTGTTGTGCCTTCCATCCCAACTCTGTCTCTAAGTCAAGCAGAAATTCATCCAGCTCATCCAGTTCTCTCAGGATACGCTTTGCCTTTTTCTTCTGCGTTCCGGTAAAGTAATGAATTCCGATCGGCTCCAACCAGGGATGTTCCGCTTCGATCAACTTTTTGATCTCGCCCGGATCCATCCCGAACTGACTTCCATTGCTTAGGCGCAGCAATACACGCAGCTTTACCCGGTGTACTTGAGCAGATATTCCCAGCAGCTCCCATTGAAGCGGTGATTCCGCTGTATAAATCGGTTTATCCCCCTGCCGGGATACGACATACTCCACATCCTCCGATGATTTATATACCCCGGAGAACACTACCTTGGAAAGGTCAACGCCTGCCCGCTCGCAAATACGAAATTCACCCGGCGAGCAAACTTCAAAATGATCTACCGACGGCTCCATTTCCTGTACCAGAAAAGGGTTTGCCTTTACCGCATAGCAAAGCTCAACCCGCTCCGGCAAGTGCGCCCGCAGGTTCTCTACGCGCTGAACCGCTGCATCGGTGTTAAACACATAGAACGGGGTAGAAATTTGCTCCAGTGCTTTGTATTTCCACTCATCCATGCCGTTTTTCCCTCGCTTTCGCCAGCAGAGCTTTTCGATCCATTTTGCCGTTTGCTGTGATCGGAAGGGTCTCCAGTTGCTTCATAACGTTGGGGATCATATAGGCTGGCAAAACATCATAAAGTGCTTTCTTCAATTCTCTGGACTCTATATTGCCGACATAGAAAGCAGTCAATCGGCTGCGCTCATGATCATACACACAGCAGCACCGCTCGATCCCCTGCTGCAAATTGATTGCTGCCTCTACTTCCTCCAACTCAATCCGATGCCCCATATGTTTGATCTGAAAATCTTTACGCCCGGCAAAATATAAATTGCCGTCCTCGCCATAGTAAGCCAAATCACCCGTACGATAAATACGCTCCGGATAATGCGGATTCACAGGATTTTTTACAAATGCCTTTTCTGTCTGTTCAGGTGCATTCCAGTATCCCAGTGCTAACGCAGTACCTGCTACACACAGTTCTCCCTGCTCACCGCTCTTAGAGATCAGTTGGTTGTCCGCATTGAGCAAGAATACTTTTTCGTTCGGAAATGGATGTCCAATCGGAAGGACCTCACCATCCTTCACCTTATGGTCAATTGGATAATACGTGCAATTGCAGGTAATCTCCGTCGGACCATACAAATTAACATAAGATGCATTCGGTAAATACTGCTGCCACTGACGCAAAAATTTAATTGGCATCTGTTCACCGCTAAACAGCACTTTATTCACCGATTCCGGAATTCGATAAGTAAACCCCCGAAATTGAGCAATCAGGCACAGTGCAGACACCGCCCAGATCAATGTCGTCACTTCGTGCTCGCAAAGATAGTCTAACAGTTGAGTCACAACAGAAAAATATTTCTTCGGTACCAGTACCAGTGTCGCTCCAGTTTTCAAGGCGGAATAAATATCCTTTACCGACACATCAAAATCAAAGGGAGCCTGATTGGCCAGAACATCTTCTTCTGTAATATGAAACAGATCCGGAAATACGCCGATAAAATCAATGACAGATCGGTGACTGACTACAACTCCCTTTGGTGTTCCTGTAGATCCGGAAGTAAAATTGCAATACAGAGGGTCTGTATCAACCCCTGTCCTGCGAAGCGATTCCAAGCGATCTAATTCCACCGGAGCGGAAATCAGCTCTTCATAGCAAACCACTCGTCCCGGCAATGCTTCCTCCTGCCATGTTTGAGTGCCCGTCTTCGTTGTGATTACCACGGAAGGCTGCGCAACAGAAAGAATCTGTTCCAACCGGGAGCGGGGCTGCTCCGGACTAATGTAAACATAAAATCCGCCTGCATATATTACGCCCAGAAAAGCTGTTAATGCAGAAACTGATTTCTCCATCCATACGACAACCGGCTGACGCGGTAAAATATGATGGCTCAACGCACTTCCGACCTGTTGCGCCGACCGAAGCAGTTGTGCATAAGTACAGCTGGTGTCCGGATCGATCACTGCAACCTTGTCCGGCAAACGAGCCGCAGAGTGTTCTAAATAAGACAATACATTTGTCATCGCGCCATCTCCTTTCCAGTATTCTTATCGCCTGATTATCTTACCACAATTTCGTATAAAAGCACAGTTTCCTTTCTTAAGAAGGCTTAAAGTTTCTCTTGCAAAGTGCAAACAAAAATGATTGACAATTTTGAAATTGCCAATCATTTTCTGTCTTATTTGCAATCACTGTACAAATCAATCCGTCTTGCAAACCTTTGGTAGTAATCAGCCTTTTACGCGGATCGTCACTGTTGTGCTGACGCCGCCGGAAGTCACTGTCATAGACGTTTTGCCGGAAGCAATGCCGACACAGTTACCACTGGTATCTACCGTTGCAATGCTGCCGTCTTCAATCGCCCAAACATAGTTTGCACCGTCTCCGCCGGCAGCTTTAAACGGGATACTTTCGCCAACACCGATTGTGAAGTCACCATCCATGGTATTGCCATAGGCGGTCACTGTGATCGCTTCGACTTGCGGCTCAGGTGCAGCCGCATTACAGGTGACCACGCAAGTTGCTGTCTGGCCGCCGGCGGTTGCATAAATACCGCAACTTCCTCCACCCACATAAGTTACGTTACCCAATTCATCTACCGTAGCAACTGCCAGATTGTCCGATGTCCACGCGACAGTTCCCGTCCAATCCGCCGGATCAACCGTCACAGTAAGTGTGGCTGCTCCGCCGGCATCCAGAGTCAACTCCGTCTGACTTAGTGTAAGGCTGTTAACGGCAGCATCCTCAGCACTGGTATCATCGATATAGGATACAATGCCGCTCTGGCTACCAGCATCCGCATCTGTCCCGGACGTCAAGGAGGCAAGCAAAGGCTTCACGAGAACAACCACCAGAATGATCGCAATGATTACAAGAACAATTGCAATCCCAATCCCAACAAATGCCAGTGGGCTCCGCGCTCCGCCGTATCCGCCTCCACGCGTATTGGTGCGTACCCGTGTTCCACCGGAGCGGTTGCTGCGGTCAGATGCTCCCCGAACTTTCTTTCCGTTAGGTGCAGTATTGCAGAAAGGGCAGGCTTTATACATCGGTGCGTAATCTTCACCGCAGAATTTGCAGTGAATCAGCTCCGGTTGATTGTCGCTGTAATAATCATCCATATGGAAACCTCCTAATCTGTATGCATAACGTACGATAGTATCATACCCCATAATCGGGCTTTTCGTCAACCTTTGCACAGAATTCTTCCTCTCCTGCCTTTTCCTTTGAATAAACGCAGATAGGCAGTGAAAATCTTGACAAATGTTCTTCAAACCGATATAGTATGATAAGTTATTATGTTGTTGTGCGCTGAGCACATTTCCTTACTGACTGGTAGGGATAAACATACATTAAAAAGGCTTTGTTTTACAGGAGGAAATCATTATGGATATTTACGCTAAGCTGACTGAGGTTTTGGCTGATCACACTGGTCGTGACGCTTCTGAATTTACTCGCGATACCACATTTGAGAGCCTGGGCATCGACTCCCTCGAAACCGTTGAGATGGTCATGGAGCTGGAAGAAGAGCTGGATGCCGAGTTGGAACTGGAAGAGAAGATGAACACCATCGGCGAGCTGGTAGATTTCATCGAAAGCAAGTTGGGCTGATTAACATAACCCATGGGAAAAATTGCATTTGTTTTTTCCGGTCAAGGTGCTCAGGCACCCGGCATGGGGAAAGAGCTTTACGACTGCAGTGCTGCAGCTAAGGCCGTTTTCGATCTGTGTGACAGCATTCGTCCCGGTACTTCCGCGCAATGCTTTGATGGCACGAAAGAGGAGCTGACGGTTACAGCAAACACACAACCGGACATGTTTGCTGTAGAAGTTGCTGCAGCGCAAGCATTGGCTGAGCAAGGTGTAATCCCCCATGCATTGGCCGGATTTTCCTTAGGCGAGATTTCAGCGCTGACTTTTTCCGGCGCGGTTTCTCTGGAGGATGGATTCCGTCTTGTCTGCCGCAGAGGCGAACTGATGCAGCAGGCTTCAGATGCCGTTGATTCATCCATGGTCGCTGTAGTTAAGCTTCCTCCGGAGGAAGTGGAGTCTTTGGCTGCTCAATTTGAGCAGGTCTACCCAGTTAACTACAACAGTCCCGCTCAGACGGTCTGCGCCGGCCTCAGCTCCAGCATGGACGGTTTTAAAGCGGCTGTGAAGGAAGCCGGCGGCCGTGCGCTTCCCCTGAAGGTCAGCGGAGGCTTCCACTCTCCTTTCATGGCTTCTGCTGCGGAGGGTTTGACGACTGTGCTGGAGCCGATGAGCTTTCATGCTCCCCATTTCCCTCTTTACTCTAATGTGACAGCGTTGCCTTATGAGGACAATCGGTTCAAGGAGCTTTTGGCTCAACAGGTTGTGAATCCCGTTCGTTGGCAAACCATCGTTGAGAACATGATTGATGCGGGTGTGGACACCTTTATCGAAGTCGGTCCCGGCAAAACACTGTCAGGATTGATTGGAAAAATCAATCCCAATGTGCGGACATTCAACGTAGAGGACAAGGAAAGCCTTGAACGCACTGTCGAGGAGGTCAAAGCATGACATTAGAAGGAAAAGTTGCCGTTGTCACCGGCGGAAGCCAGGGTATCGGTGCCGCAATTGCCAAAAAGCTAGCCTCAGAAGGTGCAGATATTGCGATTCTTTATGTCGGCAATCCTGCTCCTGCAGAAGAGACAGTGGAGGCAATTCAGGCTCTCGGCCGCAAAGTGATATGCAAAGTGTGCGATGTGTCCAATTTTGAAGAAACACAAAGCGCAATAAAGGAAATCATTGCTGAATTCGGCGGTGTAGATATTATGGTCAATAATGCCGGAATTACCCGCGACAAGGTTCTTCTGGCCATGACTGAAGCCGACTGGGACTCCGTACTGGATGTAAATTTGAAGAGCATGTTCAATACAATCAAGGCCTGCTACCGTAATTTTATGAAAAAGAAAGCCGGCAAGATTATCAATATCAGTTCCGTCGCCGGGCTGACTGGCAACGCCGGTCAGGCCAATTACTCCTCTTCGAAGGCCGGTGTGGTAGGTCTTACAAAGACAGTTGCTCGAGAATTGGCCTCTCGGCATATAAACTGCAACGCCATCGCACCTGGTGCAATTCGCACTCCTATGACCGACGCTATGGATCCAAAAGATCTGCAGTCCATTCTGGATACAATTCCTCTCGGTTTTATGGGAGAAGCAGAAGACATTGCTGAATTAGCCGCTTATCTGGCCAGCGATAAAGCAAAATACATTACCGGCGAAGTCATCCGTGTAGACGGCGGCATCGCTATGTAAAACTGTTTTATGCTCCGTCCGCCCCGGCGGGCGGAGCATTGGTATCACAACCACTCTTTCTTTTCCATGCCGTCTGCATGGAATCTGAATTGGAAAGGACGAACGAATACGATGAGAAGAGTTGCAGTGACAGGTCTCGGAGCGGTTACCCCCGTCGGCAACAATGTAGCTGATACTTGGGCAAGCCTAACCGCAGGCAAGCACGGCATTGCCCCTATCACCAAATTTGACACCGCTGATTTTAAAGCAACGTTGGCTGCAGAGGTAAAAGATTTTGATCCTCTGCTGACAATGGATCGCAGCTTTATTCGCCGCAACGATCCGTTTTGCCTGTTTGCTGTTGCCGCTTCTGTGGAAGCTATGGAGGATTCCGGACTGGCAGAGCATATTGACCCGGAACGTCTCGGCGTTTATTTTAGTTCCGGCATTGGTGGTCTGTCCTCACTGTGCAATGAATACAGCAAATTGCGTGATAAGGGTTCCCGCCGTGTTTCTCCCTACACAATCACGATGATGATGCCCAATGATGCCGCTGGAGAAATTTCAATTCGCCACGGTGCAAAGGGACCGTCTATGGGCTTTACCTCTGCCTGTGCTTCCAGCACACACGCCATTGGCGAAGCATACCGCGCCATTGCCCATGGTTATGCAGATGCAATTATCGCCGGTGGCAGCGAGGCAACTATCACAGAAATTGCTACCGCCGGTTTTGCAAACTGCATGGCTCTGGCCTCAACAACAGATCCGGATCGCGCCTCCATCCCCTTTGATGCGGAACGCAGTGGTTTTGTAATGGGCGAAGGTGGTGCATGCCTGATTCTGGAGGAATATGAGCATGCGAAGGCACGAGGTGCAAAAATCTATGCTGAACTGTGCGGCTATGGTGCAACCTCCGATGCGCATCACATCACCGCACCCGATCCGGAAGGAATTCAGGGTGCGCGCGCGATCCGTATGGCATATGAACAGAGCGGAGTTAACAGCGAAAAAATTTATGTGAATGCACATGGCACGTCAACTCCGATGAACGACAAAACGGAGACCGCTGCTCTGAAAGCTGCCTTAGGAAATGATCTGGCGCACAAAATTGTAGTCAGCTCCACGAAGAGCATGACCGGTCATATGTTGGGTGCAGCAGGAGCAACTGAAGCGGTCGCCTCTGTGCTTGCCCTTTATCACGGCGTTGTACCGCCTACGATCGGCCTGCAAAATGCTGATCCCGATTGTGATTTGGATTATTGTCCGAATGTAAAACGAGAGATGGACCTGGATCTTGTTTTGTCCACTTCCCTTGGTTTCGGCGGTCATAATGGCTGTATTGCCTTTAAGAAAGCAGAGGATTGAGCACATGGATCAGGAAGCAATCAAGAAAATTCTCCCCCATAGGGATAATATGCTGTTGGTGCAGGAAGCTGAAGTTGTAGACGGCGTAGCCCATGCTAAATACCATGTCAGCGGAGATGAATGGTTTCTAAAAGGTCATTTCCCCGGGAATCCGGTTGTGCCCGGTGTAATTCTGTGCGAAATGATGGCGCAGGGAGCCTGTGTCCTCTTGGCAAACGGGCAATTAGGCGATGTGACACCCATGTTTACCAGTATGGATAAGGTGCGCTTCAAAAATCCTGTGAAACCGGGTGACACACTAGAGAGTGAAAGCGTAATCACGAAAAGCAAAGGGCCTTTCTATTTTGCAAGTGCAAAAGGATACGTAGACGGAAAGCTCTGTGTCTCCGCGGACTTCTCCTTCGCTTTAGTGAAGGGAAACAAGGAATAAACACATTGCCTTGAATGGAAAGAAAGTAGGCATTGATCTATGCAGTTAAATAATCTGTTTAAGCGGCAGAAGGTGACTCCGCCGGACGCCAAAGTAGTAGAACCTGCTGGCGCTGAGCCCACCAAGACCTGCCCCCGTTGTGAGAAAGAGCTCACCACACCTGAGTTGGAAACATTGAATTATGTCTGCCCCTGCGGATATCACTTCCGCATTGCTGCCCGCAAGCGCCTGCTGTCGTTGATTGATGCAGACAGCTTTTGGGAAATGGACAGTGATTTGAAGGGTGGCGACCCGATTCACTTTACGAATTACGCAACTAAGAAGGAAAAGCTGCGTGCTAGCAGCGGAGAAAATGAGGCAGTTATCTGCGGAACTGCCACTATCGGCGGCGAACGCTGTGCCATTTTTGTGATGGAGCCCTATTTTATGATGGGTTCCATGGGTTGTGTTGTAGGTGAAAAAGTAACTCGCCTGTTTGAGTTTGCTACCCATAACCGTCTCCCCGTTGTGGGATTTACCGTTTCCGGCGGTGCACGTATGCAGGAGGGTATTCTGTCTTTGATGCAGATGGCAAAAACCTCTGGAGCTGTAAAGATGCACAGCGACGCAGGTCTGCTCTATGTGGTCATTCTGACCGATCCAACCACCGGCGGTGTTACCGCAAGTTATGCCATGGAAGCTGACATCATTCTGTCCGAGCCCGGTGCACTGATCGGTTTTGCCGGTCCCCGCGTCATCGAACAAACCATTCGGAAAAAACTGCCTGCTGGATTCCAACGGGCTGAGTTTCAGGTAGAACACGGTTTTGTGGATGCAATTGTTCCCCGTGCGGAGCAGAAGGAAACCATCGAAAAATTATTGAAGATCCACTCTTGGAAGGAGGCGAAACACTGACATGGAAATGACTTCTTACGAACGCGTGCAGGCTTCCCGTGCCAGCAATCGCCCCACTGGTTCAGATTATATCCGCAGCATTTTTCATGATTTTATGGAACTGCATGGCGACCGCCGATTTGCCGACGATGGCGCAATTGTCGGCGGTATCGGCTGGCTTCGGGATATGCCGGTTACAGTAATCGCAATTGAAAAAGGCAAGGATTTGAACGAACGATTCAAACGCAATTTTGGTTCTCCCATGCCGGAAGGCTATCGCAAAGCACTGCGTCTGATGAAGCAGGCTGAAAAATTCCATCGCCCGGTCGTCTGCTTTGTAGACACGGCCGGTGCCGGTTGTGACATGGGCGCGGAGGAGCGCGGTCAGGGACAGGCCATTGCGGAAAACCTGATGGAAATGATGTGGCTGAAAACCCCTGTAATT
This sequence comes from Bacteroides sp. CAG:927, assembly GCA_963660915.1. GTDB lineage: Bacteria > Bacillota > Clostridia > Oscillospirales > Oscillospiraceae > UMGS1766. The sequence goes on from CAVLAO010000026.1 coordinate 19,770, forward strand.
ACAGTTATGGTTGGACAGGGCGGTAGCGGCGGTGCCCTTGCATTGGCTGTGGCAAATCAGGTCTGGATGGAAGAAAATGCGTGGTACAGTGTTATCTCCCCTGAAGGCTGTGCATCGATTCTGTGGAAGGACAGCAAAAAGGTGCAAGAAGCTTGTGACTGCCTGCACTTGACTGCCGCGGACCTGAAAGAATTGGATGTAATCGACTGGGTTATTCCAGAGGATGACAGCAAAGATTTTACTCGTATCTTCCAGGACATTGAAGCAAAACTGGCTCATGTTATCCCGCAATTGATGGTTCTCTCCCCTGAAGAAATTGCTCAGCAGCGCTATGCAAAGTTCCGCAAATATGGCGTTGCAGACGGTGCAATTTAATTCGATCGCCTCTAATCCACTTATTGAATTTAAAAGGTCAGCTTCGCACAGCGGAGCTGACCTTTTTATGCGTGCGAAATGGTAAGAATAAAATTTACAAATTGCAAGTCGCGACAAAATTTAAGCTTAATTTTTGTATATAATTAAATCGTCTATAATCTCCGTCAGCTAATAACACCAATAACGCCGAAAAAGTAGGATGTGAAAAGATATCTTTTCACATCCTACTTTTTTCAGTGTGGACAGTTGCTATAATACACACTCTTAACTTGACAGAGCGCTTTCTTTTGTTTGCGCGAAGAAGTCCATGCAGCGCTGTTTGTAATCCGGTGCTTCATCATAGACGCCATGTCCGTAACTTGCATCATAAAGATAAATTTCACAGTTCAGCGCCTCTGCAATCTCCTTTGAAGCCTCTGCAGTGACAACCTTATCGCCTTCTGAGCCTAACACAAGCACGGGGCACTGAATCGATGACAGTTCCTCATAGCAATCAAAAGTCATACAGGATTGAATTAGAATAATAAGCCGTGCATATTCTTCATCTGTAATTCCAGCATTTGACGAAATCAGCATATCTCGATATGCATCCAATGTAGTCTCCGAATAAATATCATCAACAAACTTTTCAAGGAGCCCATTTTCATTCTTTTCCTCTGCCAACGAAAGCCATTCATTTCCCACCGCTTCAAAAGTCTCGTTCTGCCTGGAAAGCGTTGAACCAAGAATCATTTTGTTGACAAGTTCGGGATAGTCGATTGCAATGTACTGTGCAATCATTCCACCCTGTGACGCGCCGAAAATATAGGCATTCTCAATTCCAACTGCTTTCATAGCCTCAGCCGTCGCTGCAGCCAAATCCCGGATTGTCGTCCCTTCCTGTAACTCCTTGGGACGGTCAAAAAGATAGACTGTATAATCTTCCGCAAAAGCTTTATATGACTCTGCAATGGAATCCGCAAGTCCCATGACACTGTGTACGGAAAGTCCCGGAAGTATTACAAAATTCTTTTTCCCTTTTCCAAATACGATATAGTCCATTTCTGCACTTCCTGTGGAAACTGTCTTTACATCAGCAGTTACTGCCGTTTCCTCCGATTCATCTGCAACAACGCTGTTTTCTGTATCCGTCGTCGATCTATCTTCTGATTTGTCGTTTGTTCCACTTTGGCAACCGACTAAGCTGATCAACATTACGCCTATAACAAACAACAGCAGTATACGTTTCTTTGCGTTTGAACTCATTTTGTTCTCCCTTCTGAATTCAATGGATTAAATATACGCATAACACAAGATAGCAACACTTATAGATTGTCTCTTGCAATTTAAACTCATACTATAGGAAAAAAGCCGTAATTGCAATACATTTTGTATTACAATCACGGCTTATGGTACGCCCGAAGGGACTCGAACCCCCAGTAACTGGAACCGGAATCCAGTGCCTTATCCATTAGACCACGGGCGCATAACTGACAGCTTAAGTATTATACCGCATTTCAATAATTTTGTAAAGGAAAAAATGTCCGAGATTCCCCCACTACAGCCGCATTTCAAAAACGCGACTGTAGTGGGATTGTACTCATTATTCTTCGATTGAAACGGAAACAAGTCCATCCTCTTCGCTGATTAAATCGTCCTCTGCAGCGACAACCGACTCGTCCGGCTGCGTAATGCCTTCGTCATCAATCGCATCCACTGCACTGTAAAGACCGGAACCGGCAGGAATCAACTTACCAATGATAACATTTTCCTTCAATCCCAACAGGTGATCTACCTTACCGCTGATTGCGGCCTCAGTCAATACCTTTGTGGTTTCCTGGAAGGAAGCCGCAGACAGGAAGGAGTCCGTAGCCAAAGAAGCCTTTGTAATACCCAACAGCATTCTGGTGCAAGTAGGCAGGCGGAGCTCTTCGCCTTCCTCATTGCGTTCGCCTGCATCAATGCGAGCCTGTACCTTCGCAACTGCATCGTCAAATGTAATTACATTGATTGCTGCACCGCTAAGCAGATCAGAATCGCCGGAATCCTCAACGCGAACCTTGCGCATCATCTGGCGGCAAATAACCTCAATGTGCTTGTCGTTGATGTCAACGCCCTGACTGCGATAAGGTTTCAGAACTTCCATAACCAGATATTCATGCAGAGCAGAAATACCGCGAATCCGCAAAACATCCTGCGGATACAACGCACCGGGAACCAGTTGGAATCCCTGTTCCACATAATCCCCTTCCTTGACCAGCAGGCTGGAATAAGGTAGGGAGTACGTACGAACTTCGCCATCATTTGCTGTAATGTTGACATTGACCATCGAGCCTTTCTTGGTCTCTTCAATGGTCACGCGACCGGATATCTCAGCCAACTGAGCCATTTTCTTCGGCTTACGGGCTTCGAACAATTCCTCAACACGGGGCAGACCCTGAGTAATATCGCCGCCGGCAACGCCGCCGGAGTGGAACGTACGCATGGTCAGCTGAGTGCCGGGCTCGCCAATGGACTGAGCTGCAATTACGCCGACTGCTTCGCCCAAGCCAACGCGCTCGCCGTTTGCCAAGTTCATACCATAGCACTTGGAGCAGACACCGCGACGTGCACGGCAGGTCAGGACGCTGCGCACTTTGATGGAAGAAATACCGTGTGCCTCAAGAATCTTCACATCGCTGCTCTTGAGCATTGTGTCTGTATCAAAGAGCAACTCGCCTGTCTTAGGATCGCAAAGCGGTTCTGCAAGATAACGACCCTTAATACGTTCGGAGAATTCCTCAATGATCTGGCCTTCTTCGCTCAGCTCGTAAACGTTAATGCCATCCGTTGTGCCGCAGTCTTCCTCACGAATAATGACATCCTGAGAGACGTCAACCAGGCGACGAGTCAGATAACCGGAGTCTGCAGTACGCAAAGCGGTATCGGTCAAGCCCTTACGTGCGCCACGAGAAGAAATGAAGTATTCCAGTACGGTCAGACCTTCACGATAGTTTGCCTTAACCGGGATTTCAATCGTGCGGCCGGCGGTATTCGCAAGCAAGCCACGCATGCCGGCCAACTGACGAATCTGAGCCATAGAACCACGGGCACCAGAGTCAGCCATAATGAAGATTGGGTTGTATTGATCCAAGTTCTCCATCAGTGCGTTAGAAACCTGACCCGTGGTTGCTTCCCATTCTTTAACGACCAAACGATAACGTTCGTCGTTTGTCAGCATACCCATACGGAACAACCGCTCGATCTCAACTACCTTTTCCTCTGTGGTCTTAATCAGCTCATATTTCTTGGGCGGAATTGACATGTCATAGATAGAAACGGTCAAGGACGCCAAGGTGGAATAATGATAGCCCTGCGCCTTGATTGCATCCAACACCTCAGCAGAGATTGCAAATCCATGAGCAGAAATGCAGCGTTCCACAATCTTGGACAGAATCTTCTTTCCGCAAACCTCGTTGATTTCCGGATTCAAGCAGGTTTCCTCATTGTCTCGATCCTGGAAGCCCAGATCCTGAGGAATCTTTTCATTGAAGATCAGACGACCAACTGTGGTGCGAACCAACTTCTGAATCGGTTCGCCCTTGCAGGTACCGCTGCGCCAAACCAGAATGGGCTCGTGAATATCCAACTCATCCTGATTTTCCAAAAGGGTCAGATCAATTACGTTGGTATTCTTTTTCTTACGCTCCAACATGCACTGGTCATAGGCCAGCAAAGCCTCGTTGTCGCTGCTGAAGATGCGATAGAACTCTCTGGGCAAAGTGCCGTTCTGTGCGGCTTCCTGAGCCAGATAGCCGGTGGTACGCACATAGGGCTCATAACGGCCTTCATGCTCATGGTCTGCAACCCAAATGATATCATTTGGCATAATTGCACCATCTTCGATTGCCGCAACAGCGTCTGCAGCCGTTTCAAATGTACGCTCCGGCACATGAATCCGCTCACGCTCATAGGTCAGATAATAGGAACCAAGAATCATATCCTGTGTCGGAACCGTAACAGGGCTGCCATCCTGAGGACGCAACAGGTTATTTGCCGACAGCATCAGAATACGGGCTTCAGTCTGAGCTTCTGCGGACAACGGCACGTGGACAGCCATCTGGTCTCCATCAAAGTCGGCATTGAAGGGAGTACAAACCAGAGGATGCAATTTAATTGCACGGCCTTCTACCAACACCGGTTCAAAAGCCTGAATACCCAGACGATGCAGCGTAGGTGCACGGTTCAGCATGACGGGGTGGTCCTTAATCACAAATTCGAGGGCATCCCAAACTGCAGCCTCACCCTTATCCACCATCTTCTTGGCCGACTTAATGTTGTTTGCCTTGTGGTCCTCCACCAGCTTCTTCATGACGAAGGGGCGGAACAGCTCGATCGCCATCTCCTTGGGGACGCCGCACT
>CAVLAO010000027.1:0-23037 GCA_963660915.1 Bacteroides sp. CAG:927
CTCCTGTACCAAGCAGGACAAATTGAACGTCCATATCCATCAAGCCGTTGAAAGCCTGGCAAATCAGTTCAAAACCTTTGTGCCCGACGAGCCGGGAGATGCAGGCGATAATCGGTACATTCGGTTTTTGCGGCAGACCAAGACGTTTTTGTAAATCTGCCTTACAAACTGCCTTTCCGGAAAGTTTTTTCGCGGAGAAGTTGGAAGCAATGGATTTTTCTGTGGATGGATCATTTGCGGCCATATCAATTCCGTTGAGTATGCCGCGCATCTTCCAGCGATTTGCTGCGATCACTCCATCCATGCCGTGCGCATAAAATGCATATTGAAGCTCGTTGGCATAGTTTGGAGAAACCGTTGTGACGTAATCAGAGGCATAAATTGCGCCCTGCATTAGAGAGACATCATCGTAGTACTTTAGCATATGTTCGTTAAAGTAGCTTTCGTCCAATCCGAATACATCACCAAGAATATCATGCCCGTAGCGCCCCTGATATTCAATGTTGTGAATGGTAAACACGCTCTTTGTGTCCGACAGCATGGGGCAGCGATAGCGTTCCTCCAGCAGGTAGATGGACACCAGAGCTGTCTGCCAATCATTGGTGTGGATCACATCCGGATGCCATCCAATTTGGTCCGGAGTTTCGATGACAGCACGAGAGAAATAGGCAAAGCGTTCACCATCATCAAAATGACCATAGAGACCGTTGCGCTTGAAATACCCCTCGTTATCCACGAAATAATAGATGACACCGTCTTTCTCCAACTGAAACAGACCGCAGTAAACGCTCCGCCAGGAAAGTTTGACATAGAAATATTTTAAAAATGTCATCTGGCAGCGCCAATGTTCTCCGATGCCTTCATATAGCGGAAGAATCACCCGCACATCATGCCCCTTTTCTGCCAGCGCGGGAGGAAGGGAACCTGCGACATCTGCGAGACCACCGGTTTTGATAAAGGGAGCAACTTCTGATGCAGCAAACAGAATATTCATACTATTGTCCTTTCTGACATCTTTATTTCTCTTAAACGATGCTGCCCTTGTCAATGCACAATGGATAGCTGCTGTGTCCGGCCAGAGAGCGGTGCGCTTTGATGGTGACGTCTTTGTCTGTGATGACATGACGAATATTAGCGCCTTCCTCAATCACCGTGTCCTGCATTAAGACGCAATTACGCACAATTGCATCCTTGCCGACCTTAACGCCACGGAAAATAACGCAGTCTTCCACTGTGCCCTCAATAATGCAGCCATCCGCAATAAGAGAGTGGGTGGTTCGGCTTCCGGAAGCCAGATAAGTGGAAGGATCGCTCCGATCTTTTGTGCGAATAGGATGATCGGGATTAAAAACATCCAATTCCACATCGGAACGCAGGAGATCCATACTGCGAGCATAGTAGGAAGACACAGTGGTCAGGCGAGCTACATAACCATCGTAGAAATAAGGACGGATGTCCAGCTTATTCCGCAGAGGAATCAGCACATCAGAGGTAAAGGAATACAGGTTATGAGAGGCACAGTAGTCTACCAGTTCCAGCAGTTTCTGCGTGGAAAGAATGTATACCTTTAAGGACTCATATCCTGTGGCCGTGTTCGGCCCGTCCAGCACATCAGAAATGCGCCCGTCATCACCGATTTTGAAATAAGTGGACAGGGTAGGATCACCGGTAAGTTGACTGGTGCAAACAGCGGTTATATCTGCTCCACTCTCCAAATGGGCGCGGAAAACAGCTTCTAGGTCTATATTGCATGCTACATCACCATCTGCCATTATGACATAATCCTGACGGATTTCGGTGAGATAGCTGTAAACTCCGTAAAGAGCTTCCATTTTTCCACGGAAGTTATGGGAAGCAGAGAAGGGAGGCAAAACGCGCAATCCGCCGCGTTTACGCGCCAGATCCCAGTCTTTTCCGCTGCCCAGATGATCCAGTAAAGACTGGCACTTTTGCTGCATTACCACGCCGATGTCCACAATACCGGCATTTACCATATTGGAAAGCATGAAATCAATCATACGGTAACGACCGCCAAAGGGAATAGAGGCAACTGTACGGTGTGAGGTTAATTCACGTAAATGAGGATTATCACGATAGGCAAACAGAATGCCATGCAATTGGGTGGTCATTCTGCGTCACCACCTTTCGGAGATTCAGTGCACATAGCACCGTAAGGAATTTTAACACCGGGCTCTAAGTGAACTCCCTCGGCCACGACGACTACGTTTTTGCTTCCGTCTGCGGTGGGGACACCAACCTGAGCTGCCATACCGACGACAGCGTTTTCCGCCACAATGGCATGATCCACCACAGCACCGGCTTTGATTACCGTATTCGGCATGATGACCGAATCACGCACCACGGCACCGTCTTCTACGGTAACAGAGTGGAACAGCACAGAGTGCTCTACCGTGCCGAAAATCTGACAGCCGTCCGTGAGCAGAGAATCGGAAACAACGGCATGCCGTCCGGTTACGTGAGGCGGGCGAACCGGATTGCGGGCATAAATCTGCCATTCATGGTCGTAAACATTGATACCGTTCGGATTGTTGACATCTAACATATCCATGTTTGCATCCCAAAGGGACTGGATGGTTCCAACATCCTTCCAATATCCTTTAAAACGATAGGCACTCATGCGCTCACCATTGGCAAGCATAGTGGGGATGATGTTCTTTCCAAAATCGTTGGAGGAACCAGAATCTGCCTCGTCTTCTACCAGGTATTTCCGCAGCTTTGCCCAGGTGAAGATATAGATGCCCATAGAAGCCAAATTGCTCTTCGGATGAGCCGGTTTTTCTTCAAACTCATATATCATGTCGTTTTCATCGACGTTCATGATGCCAAAGCGGGAGGCTTCTTCCAGAGAGACTTCCAACACAGAAATAGTAGCGTCCGCATTGGTTTGCTTGTGATGTTCCAGCATCTGACTGTAATCCATCTTATAGATGTGGTCACCGGAGAGGATCAGGACATAGTCCGGGTCGTATTCATCGATGAAATTGATATTTTGGTAAATGGCATTTGCGGTTCCCTTAAACCAGGTACCAACATCGCCTTTCTCCACATAGGGGGGCAGGACATGCAGACCTCCATCGGAACGGTCCAAATCCCAAGGCTGGCCATTTCCAAGATAGGAATTCAGTTTCAGCGGCTGATACTGAGTCAGCACGCCTACGGTGTCAATGCCGGAGTTGATGCAATTGGACAGGGGAAAATCGATAATGCGGTACTTTCCACCGAATGGAACCGCAGGCTTTGCCACATGGCTGGTTAAAGCGTACAGACGGGAACCTTGTCCGCCGGCCAGCAGCATAGCAACCATTTCTTTTTTCATTTTGAACAATCACCTCTCGCTCAAGTTTATGCAGATGCAGAATTTACTTTTCTCTATGTTGTTTCTTTGCTTTTGTTTCGGAAACAGAGGGCTTTTTTCGACTGGTGCGGATGGGGTTTTTCCGGGCACACCGTAAGATTACGCCGCTAAGGGGTGGAAGATCCACGGTCAGCGACTGGTCAAAGCCGTGACAAGGTATTTTTTTCGTTTTTAACGGCGGCTTAGGTCCACGGCCTTTTCCACCGAACGCTTCTTCATCGGAGTTTAGCAGTACCTCGTAGGCACCGGCAGTCGGAACACCAATCTGATACCCGACCCGATCAATGGGGGAGAAGTTTACCGCAATGACGAGTTCATGTTTCTTTCGATCGCGGCGGATGTAGATAATGGTGTTGCCGGTAGCATCATTCGGTTCAATCCACTGGAAACCATCCCAGCTGTCGTCCAACTCCCACAGCTCAGAGCGGGATAGGTACAGTTCATTCAGTGTTTTGAAAAAGAATTGATGTTTTTGATGCTGAGGATACTGGAGCAAATGCCAGTCCAAAGAGTATTCATAGTGCCATTCGTTGAATTGACCGATTTCCGTACCCATAATATTCAGCTTTTTCCCCGGCGTGGTCATCATATAAACATAAAATGCCCGTACGCCTGCGAACTTCATTTCATCGTTGCCCGGCATTTTTCCGAGCATACTTCCCTTCATGTGCACAACTTCGTCGTGGCTGATGGGCAAAATGAAATTTTCAGAGAAAGCATACATCATGGGGAAGGTGAGATCTCTGTGATTGAATTGGCGGAAGTAAGGATCCATCTTCTGATAGTGGAGCACGTCGTTCATCCACCCCATGTTCCATTTGAAGTTGAAACCGAGTGCTGTGTCACTCTGCTCTATCGGTCCGGTAATATGCTCCCAGGAGGTAGATTCTTCCGCCACCATCAAAGCATCCGGATGCCAGCGGAATACCAGTGTATTCAACTGACGAAGGAAAGATACTGCCTCCAAATTTTCGTGGCCGCCATATTGATTCGGAATCCAGTTTCCGTTGCTGCGTCCGTAATCCAAATAAAGCATGGAGGCAACGGCATCCACCCGCAGACCGTCGATGTGGTATTCATTCAGCCAGAACATAGCAGAGGAGTAAAGGAAGTTTCGTACTTCTGTACGACCGTAATCAAAAACTCTTGTGCCCCATTCCAAATGCTCACCCTTACGTGGGTCTGCATATTCATAACAGGGAGTGCCGTCGAACTCATATAAGCCAAACGCGTCTTTTGGGAAATGAGCCGGCACCCAATCCAACAGAACGCCAATGCCGGCCTGATGCAGCTGATCCACCAGATACATAAAGTCGTGGGGGGTGCCGTAGCGGGAGGTTGGTGCAAAGTAGCCGGTTACCTGATATCCCCAGGACATGTCCAGCGGGTATTCGGTTATGGGCATCAGCTCTACATGGGTATAACCCATTTCCTTTACATATGGAACGAGATACTGAGCGATGTCTCGGTAGGAAAGGAACTCATTGTCAGCCGTCCTTCGCCAGGAGCCGAGGTGTACTTCATAAATATTCAAGGGTTTGCGATAGATTGGCTTTCTGCGGCGAAATTCCAACCACTGCCCATCACCCCATGAATAGCCGGCCAAATCATAAATCTTTGAGGCGGTATCTGGACGCGTTTCGGCATGGAAAGCATACGGGTCTGCCTTTGCCAGTTCCCGTCCATCCTTGGTTTTGATTGCATATTTGTAACTGTCGTAACGCTGCAGGTTGGGGTAAAAGCACTCCCAAATACCGGACTGAATCAGGTGCATAGGGGTTACGTCCGGTTCCCAACAATTAAAATCACCGATTAGAGAAACCTGTGCGGCATTTGGAGCCCAGACGCGGAAACAATAGCCTTCCTGACCGTTTTCTTGAGCAGGATGCGCACCAAGAAAAGTGTAGGCATCGTCGGCAATTCCGTTTTGAAAACGGGTGAGATGTGGCGAGAGCTCTGAGGATTTAATCTCATTCATTGGTGTTCCCTCCCTGTTGGAAGTTTGTCTTACAATGGATCGTGTAATGCATGATTTTAAAGAATTCTTTCTTGTGCAAATTATATAACTGTAAAATGATCTAGTCAAGTAAAATTGGAAGAACCATAAAATAGAACACATTTAAAAAAGTAGTTCATTTTCCAGATAATTTTCGCTGAAAATGTGGAATTGTGAATTAAAAAGGATGCGAAATCAGCGTAAAAGAAAGAAAAGAGAAATCAAAATAAAATGACAGTGAAATAAAAAGTGTACACAAAAACAATGCCCCATCTGCACGCAATAAATGGGCAGATGGGGCATAAAGAAATATAGGGCATTTATGAAGCAGGATTCAATTGCTTCGGGCAGTGAGTCGATTGATATGCAAAGAGATTCCCTTTTGTGCTCCCGCATTTTCAATTGCTGAAATCAGTTTTTTCTGGTTGTTATTCAGCAGGGAAACAGCCAGCTGTTCTTTCTTTTCCTGACTCAGGGCGCGGAGCATTCCTTTGGCAACACTGAGTGGCATCCCATTGGCCAGCATTGCACTAATGGGATGTCCGGCTTTTTTCAGCTGATCAGCAATCTGCGGCCAATAAGCATCGATGAGGGCATTGAAGTCAAGGTCGCTTAATTCCAACTCAAGTTTTATCATTGTATGTCCACCCCCAGTTGAATGAGCGACGGATCCGATTTTAATGCCGCAACGGTGTGACGCAATTGGATCAGGTCTTCTTCGTTTAATTTTTCGGGTTTTATCTTTCCAACGATTTTTGCTACAGAAGCCATATTTGCCTTCAGTTGGCGGAGGGCTTTTCGGTCAAGAGATTTCCCATTTTCCCGCAGCGCCTGATCGCAACGGGCGATCAACTGTTCTGCAGCGGAACGTTCGTCCATTACAGTGCGGCGAAAACCATCTTGTTGGGCATAGCGCTGTGCATCGGCAATGGCCTCATCAATATCGCTGTTTGAGAGATTGCTGCTTGAAGTAATCGTGATTTCTTGTGCGCGGCCGGTATCCAAATCCCTGGCAGAGACTTTAACGATGCCGTTGGCATCGATGTCAAACGCCACCTCAATTTGGGGGACACCTTGAGGTGCACGGCGAATGCCGGTCAGGCGAAATTTACCGATGGTTTTATTGTCTTTGGCCATCGGCCGTTCGCCTTGCAGGACATGGATTTCTACTGAAGTTTGGAAAGGGGCGGCCGTTGTAAAAATCTGTGAATAGCGGATAGGCAAGGTAGAGTTGCGCTCAATCAGTCTTGTTGCCACGCCGCCGACGGTTTCAATGGAGAGCGACAGGGGCGTTACGTCCAGTAAAAGCAGATCCCCTTTAAACGGCGAAATCCCGCTGAGGGTTCCGCCTTGAATCGCAGCACCCATAGCGACGCATTCGTCCGGGTTCAGGCTGCGATTTGGCTGCAGCCCTGTGAGATGACGAACATGTTCCGCTACTGCAGGAATACGGGTAGAACCGCCGACTAACAACACCTTGCTGATTTGCGAGAAGGTCAGGTTGGCATCGTTTAATGCAGTGCGAACCGGGAGGGTAGTGCGCTCAATTAAGTCGCGCGTCAGCTGCTCGAATTTTTGGCGGGTAACTGTAATCTCCATGTGTACCGGACCGGAACGATTTTGCGCTAGGAAAGGAAGGCTCACCGTCGTTGAAGTAGCCGAAGAAAGTTCAATCTTTGCCTTTTCAGCAGCCTCTAATACACGTTGCATGGCGGCAGGATCTTTTTGCAGGTTGATCTTTGTTTGCTGATGAAATTCAGAGAGCAGATAGTTTGCCAGCCGCCGATCAAAATCATCTCCGCCCAGATTATTGTCGCCGGAGACAGCCAGTACTTCGATAACGCCATTGCCAATATCAATGACAGACACATCAAAGGTGCCGCCGCCAAGGTCGTAAACTATAATTTTTTGATTTGCCTCGTGATCCAGCCCATAGGCCAGCGCAGCGGCGGTTGGTTCATTAATAATGCGCCGCACGGTCAGTCCGGCAATGCGCCCGGCATCTTTTGTGGCCTGTCGCTGTGCGTCGTTAAAGTAGGCAGGAACGGTGATGACAGCCTCAGTCACTTCATGACCGAGGTAATGTTCGGCATCCTGTTTCAGCCGCTGCAATATCAAAGCTGAAATTTCCTGGGGGGTCCGTTTGCGTCCACCAAGGTCAATGCGTGTATCTGTGCCCATTTTCCGCTTGATGGAGGTAACGGTATTTTCTGCATTGGTCACAGCCTGCCTCCTGGCAAGATCACCGACCAATCTTTCGCCGCTCTTAGAAAAGGCGACAACGGAGGGGGTGGTGCGGCCGCCTTCTGCATTGGGTATTATGACAGGTTTTCCACCTTCTAAAACAGCCATACAGCTGTTTGTTGTGCCAAGATCAATTCCGATCATACTCATAGGTTAGACCTGCTTTCTTACTGTAGATACAGGCTGTATTTTAGCATATGTTCATGAAGTTTTTGTTAAGATTCCGAAACATCTGCGAAAAATGACATAAATTTCAGCTTGTCACTCTTTGGCATTGTAAATAATGCCGAATGTGTATAATGACGGTGCTTGACGAAAGAGAAGAAAGCGCTTACAATAGGCTAGTATTTGTGGGCATACTGCGGATTTTGCCCAAAACAGCAAGAACCTGTACCGCCTATCGTCTATCGCGCTATAAGGTTAACATAGATCACCGTATAGATCACAGTGCGTATATGCGAGTGGCTAAACCACAGAAGAGAGGTACATTATGCCAGGAAAACGAGAAGCACCGTCCTCCCGGGGCCAGAGCAGCAGACGACCTGCCTCCTCGCGGTCGCAGCGGGACGTATATTCAGAACAGCCGCGTCGAAACACAAGAGCCCGTAGCTCTTATGACGACTATGAGTATGAGAATGAAGGCGCAACTCGCCGCTATGATACGCGCAGATCTTCCGATCGTCGCCGTGATTATGAACGGGAATACGACGGAGGTCAGGATCCGCGAAGTGCGGATCGTCAGAGAAGCAGAAGTGGAAGAGATGGCGATCCGCGCCGCCGCACATCAGGTGCACCGGGAAATGGAAGCAATCGTCCCCGAAAGAAAAAGAAAAAGCGCATTCCACGCTGGCAGAAAATTGTTATTACCATTTTAGCGGTACTCATTGCTTTGCTGTTGGCGGCAATTGCATTGGTTTATGGAAAGCTAAACAGAATCAATCGGATTCAGCAGGTAGAGCGAATTAGTTCATCAGAACAAACATTTGATCAGGACACAGACGAAGCGGACACAATCACAGACGAAACAGTAGACTTCGGTACAGCTAAGGTGCTGGAGGATCAGAATGTTATTAATATTTTACTGGTGGGCCGCGATGCACGTGACCTTTCGGAACGGGGACGTTCTGATTCTATGATTGTATTGAGCATGAACCGAAATACCCAGCAGATTTCTCTTGTTTCCCTGATGAGAGACAGTTATGTCCAGATTCCGGGGTATAAAAACAACAAGATGAATTCTGCCTTCAGCTACGGCGGCTACGAGTTGTTGGATGAAACCATCAGTCAGAACTTCGGCATTACCATCGACTACAATGTGGGGGTTAACTTCTCTGGATTTGAACAGGTGGTGGATCAGCTGGGCGGCATTGATATCAGCCTGACGGAAGATGAGGCGCTTTATCTGATGGCAGATGAGGAGACTCAGGCAGAAGGTCTGTTTGAAGGCGTCAATCACCTTGACGGCAAAGAGGCTTTGTGTTATGCGCGCGCTCGGTATGTTGGCACGGGCAAGGAGGCAAATGACTTTGGCCGGACCTATCGTCAACGCATGGTGATGACCACTGTGTACAAGGAAATGATGAAGAAGAGTCTGCCGGAAATCTGGACGATTCTGGATTCCATCATGGATTGTATGGAAACGGATATGACCAATACCGAGATGATTTCGATTGGTACTGAGTTTTATAACATGAACATCAGCACGATGCAGGCATATCGCATTCCTTGCGATGGTGAATATACGGATCAGACAATCAACAAGATGAGTGTTTTGGTGTTGGACTTTGATGCGGCGCGTCAGAATCTGCAGGATTGGCTCTACAGCGACACTCCTGTAGAAGATCACAGTATAGAGACAGCCAATTAAGTAAAAAATGGCCCGAGGAACTTCATCCTCGGGTCATTTTTGTTTGTCTGGTTTATTTTATTGAATCGCGGCCTTCATAGCCTTTACATACTCTGCTACCGGCAGGACTGCGTCCTTCCCATGCTGCGCAATGAGTTTAACAATGGCACTGCCGACAATAACACCGTCAGCAACCTGTGCCATCGTTGCAGCTTGCTCCGGCGTGGAAATGCCGAATCCGACGGCGGCAGGAGTACTTGTTGCCTTGCGCACCAGTTCGATCATACCGCCAACATCAGTGGTGATGTTGTTGCGTACTCCGGTAACGCCGAGTGAGGAAACGCAGTAGATAAAACCGGAGGCTTCTTTGGCGATCATTTGAATGCGATCTTGAGAAGTAGGAGCAATCATGCTGATCAATTCCAGTCCATATTGCTTGCACAGCGGTTCAAAATCTGCTTTTTCTTCAAAGGGAACATCGGGAAGAATCAGGCCCTGTACACCAACCTCAGCGGCGCGGGAAAGAAATTTTTCTGTGCCATAGGAAAATACCACGTTGGCATAGGTCATGAATACCATTGGAATGGTGACGGTTTCCCGAAGCCGTTTTACAAGTTCGAATACCTTGTCCGTGGTTGTTCCGGCAGATAGAGAACGCAGATTTGCAGCCTGAATCACAGGTCCTTCGGCGGTTGGATCAGAGAATGGAATTCCAAGCTCAATGAGATCAGCACCTGCCTCAGCCATTGCTTTAACAAGGGCTTCTGTGGTTTCCAGATCCGGGTCACCGCAGGTCAGAAAGGGAATGAATGCCTTTCCGTTTTGAAATGCATCACGAATTTTAATCATGGAGATCCTCCCCTCTGTAACGAGCAATTGCCGCAACATCCTTATCGCCGCGACCGGACAAGGTGATGACAATCGTTTTGTCTTTGCCCATAGTGGGAGCAAGCTTCATGGCATATGCCACCGCATGTGCTGACTCAATTGCAGGAATAATACCCTCCGTACGAGACAGATATTCAAATGCATCTACCGCCTCGTCATCTGTGACAGGGACATAGGTTGCGCGACCGGTATCATGCAGCCACGCGTGCTCGGGTCCAATGCCGGGGTAGTCCAGACCGGCAGAGATGGAGTAAACCGGTGCAATCTGCCCATACTCATCCTGGCAGAAATAACTCTTCATGCCGTGGAAAATGCCAATGCGTCCGGTGTTGACGGTTGCGGCCGTTTCAAAGGTGTCAATGCCACGTCCGGCGGCTTCACAACCGATGAGTTGTACATCCGGCTCATCAATGAAATGATAGAACGTTCCAATGGCGTTGCTTCCGCCGCCGACACAGGCAATCACGGTATCGGGGAGACGGCCCTCTTTTTCAAGCATCTGCTCTTTGATTTCTTTGGAAATGACGGCCTGAAAATCCCGTACGATTGTGGGGAAGGGGTGCGGTCCCATACAGGAACCTAACAGATAATGTGTGTCGCTGATGCGGCTGGTCCACTCTCGCATACATTCACTGACCGCATCCTTTAAAGTGGCAGTGCCGGTTTCCACGCCATGGACCTGAGCACCCATCAGCCGCATCCGGTATACGTTCAGCGCCTGGCGTTCCATGTCTACCTTGCCCATGTAGACTTCACATTCCATGCCAAGATAGGCGGCAATCGTTGCGGTTGCTACGCCGTGTTGACCGGCACCGGTTTCCGCAATAAGACGCGTTTTGCCCATCTTTTTTGCCAGAAGGGCCTGACCAATGGCATTATTGATCTTGTGGGCACCGGTGTGATTCAAATCTTCCCGCTTGAGATAGATTTTGGCACCGCCCAAATCACGGGTCATTTTTTCCGCATAATACAACAAGGAAGGACGACCGGCATAGTTGCGGTAAAGCTCGTCCAGCTCTGCCAGAAAGGAAGGGTCGTTCTTGTAGTGATTATAGGCTTCCTCCAGCTCTATGACAGCGTTCATCAGCGTTTCTGGGATGTACTGACCGCCGTGGATGCCAAATCGTCCGTTGGACATGATTACTTCGCTCCTTAAAACTTTCAAGTGATAGAGTATCAACGTTTTTATGATGCCAGAGTTTTCACTCTGGCATCATAAAAAGTCTGTTAGTCACCGAATACCTTGCGATAATCTTCCTGGAACTTCACAATTCCGGAATCGGTGAGGGGATGCTTTGCCATTTGTTCAATAACTTTGAAGGGCACAGTGGCGATATCCGCACCGGCACGTGCGCAGCCAAGTACGTGAGCGGTGTTGCGTACAGATGCGGAGATAATCTCCGTATGAATATCATCGTACAGGGCGAAGACATTTGCGATATCTTCAATCAAAGCCAGACCATCTTCATTGATGTCGTCCAGACGACCGACAAAGGGGCTGACGTAAGTGGCACCGGCGCGAGCAGCCAGCAAAGCTTGATTGGTGCTGAAGATCAAGGTGCAGTTGGTGGGAATACCTTCTGCAGACAGAATCTTAATTGCCTTCAAACCTTCCAGCGTCATAGGAATTTTGACGACCATGTGTTTCGGGTCAATGGCGAAAATCTCACGGCCTTCCTTAATCATGCCAACAGCATCTTCCGTGGTTGCCTTTACTTCGCCGGAAATAGGACCGTCTACAATACCGCAAATTTCACGCAGGGTTTCGGCATAGTCGCGACCCTCTTTGGCAATCAGGCTGGGGTTAGTTGTAACACCACAGATGACGCCCATTTCATTTGCTTTGCGGATTTCATCCACATTCGCAGTGTCCAGGAATAGTTTCATTGTAATTCACCTTTTCCTTTTCTATTATTTCATCCCCCGAACCGCATGGATGACGGAGGAGATCTTACCTTTATCTTTTACCCCATTGGTTTCAACGCCGCTGGAAAGATCGATTCCATAGGGATGCAGTTGTTTTACGCAGCGTACAGCGTTTTGAGGATTGATGCCGCCGGCCAGAAAATACGGACGGTCAAAATCGGAGATAAGGGACCAGTCAAAGCTTTCACCGCTGCCCATGCCGCTGTCCAACACCAACATGTCAGCACTGCTGGTGTGGGCGGCAGCAACATCTTCCGGAGAATGTATCTGAAATGCTTTCCATACTTGCTTTCCGGTGCGCTCTTTTAGTGCCCGGATATAATTCTCATCTTCCTGACCGTGGAGCTGAGCGATATCGATCACGCAATTGTTGAGAAGTGAAACTACGGTCTCCAATGGCTGGTCAACCAGTACACCTACAATTCGGATGCCGGGATTGAGCAGTCGTCCCAACTCCTGTGCCCGTTCAACAGAAACGTAGCGGCGGCTTTTTGGATAGTGGAGTACAAAACCGATGTAATCCGGCAGATGCTGATTCGCAATGTCAATGTCCCGTTCTCGGGAAAGACCGCAGATTTTGATTTTTGTTTTTGTACTCATTCTGCACTCCTTCTCATTTCTGCCAGAAGAGCTTGCTTGCCTTCTGCGCGCATCAGTGCCTCACCGATCAGGGCAGCATCTGCGCCGATTGCACGCAAAGCTGCTACATCCTGTGGAGATGAAACGCCGGACTCGGCAACGTAAACCGCTTCTGGCGGAATCAAATCCCGAAGACGGGCGGCATTGGAGAAATCAACAGAAAAATCCTTTAAGTTGCGATTGTTCACACCGATCAAATGAGCGCCGGCAGACACAGCGGAGGCAATCTGATCTTTGTCATGCGCCTCCACTAAGGCGGCCAGACCAAGCGACTCACATATGGTAAGATACCGCTGAATTGTCTTTGTGTCAAGCAGAGAACAAATCAGGAGTACACAGTTTGCGCCCATCAGGCGAGCCTGATAGAGCTGGTATTCGTCAACAACAAAGTCCTTGCGAATCATTGGTGTGGATACCACAGCACGTATTTCTCTGAAAATGTCATCTGATCCGAGGAACCACTTTGGTTCGGTCAGGCAGGAAATGCAATCAGCTCCTGCTGATGCATAATCCTGAGCAATTTTCAGATAGGGAAAGTCCGGGGAGATGATCCCCTTCGAGGGCGAAGCTTTTTTTACCTCGCAGATAAAGCTCATGCCATTTCTGCGCAGTGCCTGTTCAAAGGCTATGCCATTGCCTGAACCGGCCTGAGCGCAGAGTTGCTTTAGCGTATCAAGGCTGTTCTGTTCTTTGTCTTTGGCAACTCGCAACCGCGCGTAATCCGCAATGGTATCCAGAATGGTCGGCATAATGACCTCCAAGTTTTATGATTTGATGTGCAACGAATGCAGACAGGGTTATGCAGTATTATGAATTCGTCGCGGCGACAAATTCATCCAGCTTCTGGAGTGCCTTTCCACTGCCGATTAAGTCGGCGGCAAGCTCTACGCCGGATTGGATGCTGTCCGCTTTGCCGGCAATATAGAGGCCGCAGGCAGAGTTCAACAGAACAATGTCGCGCTTGGGGCCGGTAATCATGCCGGAGAGAATACCGCGGGAGATTTGTGCATTATATGCAGGATCTCCACCTACAATATCCTCCTTTGTGCCGCGGGGCAGGCCGAAATCTTCCGGCTGAATGGTGTATGTTTTGTACCATCCGTCTTTGAATTCACATACTGAGGTAGGTGCGCTGATGGATACTTCGTCCAGTTTATCCTGCCCATAGACCACCATGCCGCGCTTCACACCCAATCCGCTCAATACTTGTGCCATGGGCTGAAGCAGATATTCGTCATACACGCCCAGCAGCTGCATAGTGGGATGAGCCGGATTGGTCAGCGGGCCGAGGATGTTGAATACGGTGCGGAAACCGAGCTCTTTTCGGATTGCGCCGACATATTTCATAGAGGTGTGATAGACCTGCGCGTGCATAAAGCAAATGCCGGTATCCTGTAGTACTTTTGCCATTTTTTCCGGCTCCAGGCGTACGTTAACGCCCAATTCCTCTAATACATTCGCAGCACCGCATTGAGAGGAAGCGGCTACGTTGCCATGCTTGCTCACCGGAACACCGGCAGAGGCGATGATAATAGCAGAAGTAGAAGAAATGTTGATGCTGTGGGCGCCATCACCGCCGGTGCCGACGATTTCCAACGTTTCCAGATTGCCCGGATCCAGAGGAATGGCATGATCCCGCATTGCGGCAGCACAGCCGGAAATCTCTGCAATTGTTTCCGCACGTGTGCTCTTGGTGGACAATGCCGCCAGAAAAGCTGCATTCTGCGTGGGAGTGGTTTCACCGCTCATGATTTCGTTCATCACGGCGTAGCTCTCGTCGTAAGTCAAGTCTTCCTTCTGGACGATTTTGGTGATTGCTTCTTTGATCATTTTAAACCCCTCCTGAATCAAATGGTGTCAAATAGGAAGTTACGCATCATCTGCTCTCCGTTGGGAGTCAGAATGCTTTCCGGATGGAATTGCAGACCGTAAATCGGCAAATCTTTGTGCTCTACTGCCATGACCTCACCGTCATCTGTCCGGGCGGTTACCTTTAAACAGGGCGGAATCGTATCTGCTGCTGCTGCCAAAGAGTGATAGCGGGCAGCGGGGACGATGGTCGGCAGTCCGCGGAATAATCTGCTGTCAACGTCCAGATGCATTTGAGATTGCTTACCATGCATCAGCTGTGTTGCATAAGTGACGGTCGCACCGAATACCTCGCAGATTGCCTGATGGCCAAGGCAGACACCAAGCATGGGAATTTTACCGCCGAAATAACGAATAACATCTTCGCAGATGCCGCTTTCGCTTGGCTTACCCGGACCGGGGGAGAGAATAATCCTTCGCGAGTGAAGCGCTTCAATCTGTTCCAGAGTGAGTTCATCGTTGCGAATCACCTTGATATCCGGGTCAATGGAACCGACCAGCTGATATAGATTATACGAGAAGCTGTCGTAATTATCAATAAGCAAAACCATATCAGTCAATGCCTCCTTCTGATTGCTTCACAGCGTTGACAACGGCCTGTGCCTTGTTGTTGCACTCCTGATATTCGCTTTCCGGAACGCTGTCGGCTACAATCCCGGCGCCGGAACGAATGAAAACCTTTCCATTTTTTTTGAAAGCGATGCGAATGGCGATGCAGGTGTCCAGATTTCCGGTAAAATCAATATAGCCGATTGCGCCACCATAAATTCCCCTTTTGTTGTTTTCCAACTCGTTAATGATCTGACAGGCACGGAATTTGGGCGCTCCGGAAAGGGTTCCGGCGGGAAGAATAGCAGACACGGCGTCTACTGCGTCCTTGTCCGGGCGGATGGTCCCGCGAACGGTGGATCCGATGTGCATTACGTGGGAATAACGAAGCACGTCCATGTATTGCTCTACGGCAACAGAACCGAATTGGCTGATTTTCCCTATGTCATTGCGACCGAGATCTACCAGCATGTTGTGCTCGCTGCGCTCCTTTGGATCACCGAGCAACTGTTGCTCCAGTAAGACGTCCTCCTCAGGCGTTTTTCCTCGCGGCTTAGTGCCTGCGAGAGGGAAAGTATACAACGTGCCGTCGGTCAGCTTGACCAGCGTTTCCGGAGAGGCACCGGCAATTTCAATGTCATCACTGGAGAAATAAAACATATAAGGTGATGGATTGATTACACGGAGCAACCGGTAGGTATCTAAAAGACTTCCCTCGCAGTCAGCGTCCATACGGTTGGACAGCACCACCTGAAAAATGTCTCCTTCATAAATGTAGTGCCGGGCTTTTTCCACCATCGCGCAATATTGATCCTTGTCAAAAAGACGACGAAATTCACTCTTCAATTGGAGTGGTTGGATATCTGCAGGAATTCCGGTGTTGATCAGATCGGCCATTTCGTCCAGTGCTTTGACGGCTTCTGCATAGGAGGATTCCAAGTCGTCTGTACGGGCGTTTGCAATCAGGATGATTTTCTGTTTTAGATTATCAAAGCAAATAACTCGGTCGAACAGCATAAGATCAATGTCATTAAAATGCTCCTGGTCTTCTGCATCCAAGTGGAGATTTGGCTCTGCATATTTAATGAAGTCGTAGGAGAAATAACCGACCAAACCTCCGGTGAAGGTGGGGAAACCTTCGATGCGAGGACTCTTGTGAGCGGCAACAATGGCGCGGATCAACGCACCGGGGTCATCTGTCTGCTCTACTCGTACCTGGGTGCCTCCTGTAATGCGAACCTGACCATTTACGCAGGTTAGCTCAAGCTGCGGCTCATAGCCGAGAAATGTATAACGCCCCCAACGGTCGGAGCTTTCCAGGCTCTCCAACATATAGCAATGCCGAGAATTGTTTTTCAGTACCTTCAATACTTCAATCGGGGTGCGCCGATCTGACAGGATAGTGCGGCAGATTGGAACGCACTGATAACTACTCGCGTAGGTGCGAGCTTCTTCCAATGTTGGTGAATACATTTGGGTCACTCCTTGCATGGGCAGTAAAAATAGAAAACCGCCCTCGACAAATTGCTTTGTCAAGGACGGAAATATCCGCGGTGCCACCTTGATTCGGGACTTTCGCCCCGCACTTCAGGGATACAAACATATCCCGCGCCGTTCACGCCGGCCAACGTCGCGGAATACTCGGTTGAAAAACACAACCTTTGACCGCGCCCTCAGTGGTCCATTTGCCAGCTCGCATCTGTCGGCATCCCAGCACAGCCAACTCTCTGTGAGACCGATTTCTGGCGTTATCTCCACCTCAACGGTTTATTGGTGTAAATTGATTAAGTGCATTATATCACTTCCCAACTGTTTGTCAACGAATTTTTTGGAGCGTGTGTGAACTAGAAGGAGACAAAAAAATAAAAACGAAAAAAGAGTTGACAATGGCTGAAAGAAGTGGTAATATAGCTCTTGTCCGTTAGCGAGCTATGACTTAAGTTCGTATCACCTTCCGTTGCGCGAGTGGTGGAATTGGTAGACTCGCTGGCTTCAGGTGCCAGTGCTCGTTCGGGCGTGCGGGTTCGACTCCCGCCTCGCGCACCATAGCCGCAAGCTTCGCTTGCGGCTATTCTTTTTTTGATCTGTTCTGAATCAAAAAGCCAGAAATATAACTTGTACTCACCTATAAACCATGTTATTCTAACGGCGTAAGATAATTACGGGGAGGAATTTTCTGTGAGCAAGAGAACAACAGATATTGTGGCCTATTTAACTTGGATCGGACTTGTGATAGCGTTGTTGGCAGGAGATCGGCGTAATTCCAGGTTTCATTTAAATCAAGCGCTGGTATTGACGCTGATCGGGGTTGTGCTGGCGATTGTGTACCGAGTTGCTTACTTCTTGATTGGTGTTGCCAGTTTTGGCTTGTTGACCGGAATCATTAGCGCGGTGAATGCCCTTATTTCATTGGGGTTGTTGGTGTTAACGATTATGGGGTTGCTGAATGCAATTCAGGGAATAGAAAAACCGTTGCCACTCATTGGAGGAATCCACCTGATCTAAGATTTAAGCGGTGTGAAATAACGAAATGACTCGACAAACGGAGGTCGGTTCCATAAAAGTGGAATCGACCTCCGTTTGTCAAGTCAAAACATATTTAAAAAAAAGAAAAGCCAACAAAATAACAAAAATGGTTGACTCCGCCAAAATCATATGATATAATAAACCGCTATTGTGGATCGGTGCACAAGCCAGAACGCACCCGACCACGCATTGAAGTATAGCATATCCCGCGTAGCGTTGCAAGTGGGAGAGAAGAAATAAACTTCAACCGACCCGGGCGTATCAAAAAGGTACATCCACCGCTTCTTGTGTATTATGACGAAAACGGAGTGTGAGCAATATGGTCATTAAGGACGTATACTATGGCAATACGCTGAGAAAAAGCTTTGCCAGACACGACGAGATCATCGAAATGCCCGATCTTCTGGAAATTCAGAAGAAGAGCTATCGGTGGTTTTTGGAGGTTGGTCTGCGCGAGGTTTTCCGCGACACTGCCGCCATCAGCGACTATCAGGGTAAGTTAGAGCTTTCCTTCATCGATTACACGATGGATGAGAAGCCAAAGTACTCTGTAGAAGAGTGCAAAGCCAGAGATGCAACGTATGCAGCTCCGATCAAGGTGAAGGTGCGCTTGCGCAATAAAGAAACCGAGGAAATCAAAGAGCAGGAAATCTTTATGGGTGATTTCCCACTGATGACGCAGGGCGCTACCTTTGTGATCAATGGCGCAGAGCGGTCCATTGTTTCTCAGATTGTTCGTTCCCCCGGTATGTACTACGGCCGCACAGAGGATAAGGTGGGAAATGTAACTTATACCACAACAGTGATCCCTTATCGGGGCGCGTGGCTGGAATATGAGACAGATCAGGCCGATGTGATGTACGTGCGGATTGATAAGAGCCGCAAGCTTCCGATTACCTGCCTGCTCCGTGCGATTGGTCTGAAGACGGATGCAGAAATTCTTGAGGTGTTTGGCGAGGATCCGCGCATTGTCGCTACACTGGAAAAGGATACCTGCAAGACCTATGAAGAAGCACATCTGGAGATCTATCGTAAGCTGCGTCCGGGTGAGCCGCCAACGGTGGATTCCGACGAGGCTTTGCTGAATAACCTGTTCTTTGATGCCCGCAGCTATGACTTGTCCGTTGTCGGTCGGTATAAGTTCAACAAGAAGATGAACATGGCGCGTCGGTTGAACGGCCAGAAGCTGGCCACGCCTGTGGCAGATCCCTGGACAGGAGAAATTATCGCAGAAGAGGGCGAGGTCCTTTCCTTCGAGCGTGCACAGGAACTTACGGCACGCGGCGTCAATGAGGTATTGGTTGATGCGGAGGGCACCGTTGTCCGCGTGTTCTCCAACAACATGATTGATGCGGCACCTTATCTGGATTTTGATCCGGAAGAAGTTGGCATTGACGAAAAGGTTCGTTTCACAGTCTTTAAAGAGCTGGTAGAGAAGTACAGCGGCGAGGAGCTGAAGGAAGCTCTTGAGGATGCGCATGATGACCTGATTCCAAAGCATATTATCATTGACGATATGCTAGCTTCGGTAAACTACCTGAATTGCCTGGCCTATGGCATCGGCAATGCAGATGATATCGACCACTTGGGCAACCGTCGCCTGCGCTGTGTGGGCGAGCTGCTTCAGAATCAGTTCCGGATTGGCTTCAGCCGCATGGAGCGCGTGATTCGTGAACGCATGACTATTCAGGATCTTGACATTGTTACGCCTCAGTCTCTGATCAATATCCGCCCGGTGACAGCCGCAATTAAGGAGTTCTTTGGTTCTTCTCCCTTGAGCCAGTTCATGGATCAGACGAATCCTCTGGCAGAGTTGACCCATAAGCGCCGTATTTCTGCTCTGGGTCCTGGCGGCTTGAGCCGTGAACGCGCCAGCTTTGATGTTCGTGACGTTCACTACAGCCACTATGGCCGTCTTTGCCCAATTGAAACGCCAGAAGGTCCCAACATCGGCCTGATTTCCTACCTTGCATCCTATGCCCGTGTAAACAAGTTTGGCTTTATTGAAACACCTTATCGCGTAGTTCGCAAGCCGGACGGCTTTGTCACGGATGAAGTGGAATATATGACCGCCGACGTTGAAGACGAGTACACCGTTGCTCAGGCAACTGAACCGATTGACGAGAACGGTTGCTTGGCAAACGCACGTATCACCTGCCGTCACCGTGACGAAATCGTTGATGTGGATCGCAGCCAGGTGGATCGCATCGATGTGTCCCCGAAGATGATGGTGTCTGTGGCTACGGCAATGATTCCATTTTTGGAAAACGACGATGCAAACCGTGCACTGATGGGCGCAAACATGCAGCGTCAGGCAGTGCCTCTGCTGGTAACGGAAGCTCCCATTGTTGCTACCGGTCAGGAATATAAAAACTGCCAGGACTCCGAGGTCGTAGTGTTGGCCGAAGGTGACGGCGAGGTCACAAAGGTGTCTGCGACACAGATCACAGTTCGTTATGACGATGGTCGTGTTGTGGATTACCCCTTGGTTAAGTATGTTCGTTCCAACCACACAACCTGCATCAACCAAAAGCCGATTGTCAATGCCGGTCAGCGGGTTCGTTATCGCGAGACACTGGCAGATGGCCCTGCAACCTGTAATGGTGAAATTGCTCTGGGTCGGAATATCCTGATGGGCTTTATGACCTGGGAAGGTTATAACTACGAGGATGCTGTTCTGCTGAATGAACGTATGGTGCAGGAGGATGTGTTTACCTCTATCCATATCGAGGAATTCGAGACAGAAGCGCGTAACACAAAGCTGGGCGATGAGGAAATTACCCGCGATATTCCCAGCGTTGGCGAAGAAGCACTGAAGGATCTGGATGAGCGCGGCATTATTCGCGTGGGTGCTGAGATCTCTGCCGGTGATATTCTGGTTGGTAAGGTTACACCTAAGGGTGAAACAGATCTGACCGCCGAAGAACGTTTGCTCCGTGCTATTTTCGGTGAAAAGGCACGCGAAGTTCGCGATACCTCTCTGAAAGTTCCTCACGGTATGTACGGTATCGTGCAGGACGTTAAGGTATTTACTCGGGAGAACGGCGACGAGTTGAATCCCGGCGTGAATATGTGCGTCCGTGTTTATATTGTCCAGAAGCGTAAGATTGGCGTCGGTGATAAGATGGCCGGTCGTCACGGCAATAAGGGCGTTGTTTCCCGTATTCTGCCTCGGGAGGACATGCCTTTCCTACCGGATGGCACACCGTTGGATATTGTCCTGAACCCGTTGGGCGTGCCTTCTCGTATGAACATTGGTCAGGTGCTGGAAGTCCATCTGGGTTATGCAGCCAAGACCCTTGGATGGAAGGTTGCAACTCCTATTTTCAACGGTGCGAATGAGAAGGACATTCAGGAATGCCTGCGCATGGCCGGCCTGAATGAGAACGGCAAGA
Source organism: Bacteroides sp. CAG:927 (assembly GCA_963660915.1). GTDB lineage: Bacteria > Bacillota > Clostridia > Oscillospirales > Oscillospiraceae > UMGS1766. The sequence continues at coordinate 21,255 of CAVLAO010000027.1, forward strand.
GCTGGCTCTACGATGGCCGTACAGGTCAGCGTTTTGATAACCCGGTTACCGTAGGTTATGTGTACTTCCTGAAGCTGCACCATCTGGTTGACGATAAGATCCACGCCCGCGCCACCGGCCCGTACAGCCTGGTTACCCAGCAGCCTCTGGGCGGCAAGGCTCAGTTCGGCGGCCAGCGTTTTGGTGAGATGGAAGTTTGGGCATTGGAGGCATACGGTGCTGCCTATACCTTGCAGGAAATTCTGACCGTTAAGTCCGACGATGTGACCGGCCGTGTCCGTACATACGAAGCCATAATCAAGGGGCACAATGTACCGAAGCCCGGCGTGCCGGAATCCTTCAAGGTTCTGGTGAAAGAGCTGCAGTCCCTGTGCCTGGATATCCGTGTGTTGGACGTTCAGGGTAACGAAATCGAGCTGAAGGATGACGAGGACGACAACTACAAGGGTGGCCGTCAGGACTACGATGACTTTGAGTACACCTCTGATGAGAGTGAGTATGCAAAGACCGGTGCCTTTGCTGTCGGCGAGATGGATGAAGAAGGTTCCGTCATTGAAACACCTGAGTTTGAAGAAGAAGGTACGCTGTTTATTGACAGCGATGAAGATTAATGACAGGGGAGGTCGATTAACATGAGTTACGCTGAATTTGATGCGATCAAAATTTCTATCGCTTCTCCAGAGCAAATCAGAGCTTGGTCCTATGGTGAAGTCACCAAGCCGGAAACGATTAACTATCGTACACTGAAGCCGGAACGGGATGGTCTGTTCTGCGAAAAGATCTTTGGCCCAACAAAGGACTGGGAGTGCCATTGCGGCAAGTATAAAAAAATCAGTCACAAGGGCAAGATCTGTGATCGCTGCGGCGTTGAGGTTACCCGCGCAAAAGTGCGCCGCGAGCGCATGGGTCACATTGAGCTGGCCGCTCCGGTTTCTCATATCTGGTATTTTAAAGGCATTCCCTCCCGTATGGGTCTGCTGTTGGATATTTCTCCGCGCATTCTGGAGAAAGTCCTGTACTTTGCTTCTTATATCGTCACAGACCCCGGCTTTACTCCTTTAACGAAGAATCAGATCCTTTCGGAAAAGGAATACAACGACATGCGGGAGAAGTATGAAGATGATTTCTCTGCCGGCATGGGTGCGGAAGCGGTTAAGAAGTTGCTGCAGGATGTAGATCTGGAACAGCTCTCCACTAGCCTGCGTGCAGAATTAAAGACTGCATCCGGGCAGAAGAAGGCGCGTATTGTTAAGCGTCTGGAAGTAGTGGATTCCTTCCTGAGCTCCGGAAATAAACCGGAGTGGATGATCATTGACGTTCTTCCGGTTCTGCCTCCGGAGATCCGTCCCATGGTTCAATTGGATGGCGGTCGCTTTGCTACTTCTGACTTGAATGACTTGTATCGCAGAGTCATTAACCGCAATAACCGCCTGAAGCGGCTGATTCAATTGAATGCACCGGATATTATCGTTCGCAACGAGAAGCGTATGTTGCAGGAGGCAGTAGATGCGCTGATTGACAACGGCCGTCGCGGTCGGGCAGTTACCGGTGCGAATAGCCGTGCCTTGAAGAGCCTTTCCGATATGCTGAAGGGCAAGCAGGGACGTTTCCGCCAGAACCTGTTGGGCAAGCGCGTGGACTATTCCGGTCGTTCTGTTATCGTTGTCGGACCTGAGCTGAAGATTTATCAGTGCGGTCTGCCGAAGGAGATGGCGATCGAGTTGTTCCGCCCCTTCGTTATGAAGAAGCTGGTGGAGGACCACAAGGCAAACAACATTAAGTC
>CAVLAO010000028.1:0-22576 GCA_963660915.1 Bacteroides sp. CAG:927
TGCCTTATTTTCGTCTACGATATGCTGGAATATAAAATAGGAACCGGAAAATTTCAAAACCTGGTAAAGAAAACGGCGGAAATTGTTGACTTTGCGCCGTTGGAGCAGGGAGATATGGTGGATTGGATTCGTCGCCGTTTTAAAGAGCTTGGCAAATCTATTGATGACGCTGACAGCGAATACCTATTGTTCCTCTGCGGAGGGTTGATGACCGGATTGCAGGGAGAAATTCATAAAATCGCCAGTTATGCAAGTGAGCCAAAGATTGCCCGGCGTGATATCGATGCGGTGGCAGAACCGGTGCTGGAAGCGCAGGTGTTTGACATAACCAACGCAATCGGTAATCGCAATTTTGTAAAAGCGTTGGGTGCATTGGCAGATTTGTATGCAATGAAGGTAAAACCGCAGCAGATCATGGGATTATTGTGCAAGCATCTGCGGCAGATGTATTCCGCCCGATTGGTGCTGGAGGCAAGAAAAGGTACTCCCAGACTTATGGAACTTTGGAATATGCGCACGAACTGGCAGGCGGATAAATTGATGAATTGCGCCAGAGGTTGTTCGTTGACATGGTGCCGCAAGGCGGTGCAAATGGCGGCAGAGACAGACCTTGCCATGAAGAGCAGCGGAAGAGATGCAGAGGAGCTGTTAACTGAATTTCTGCTGCGGTTGGCAAATCTTTGAGGGAGATATTATGCTGAAAATTCAGGAAGCCATTGTGGTGGAAGGCCGATATGATAAGAACACGCTGGCGCAGTTAGTAGATACGCTGATTATTCCAACAGATGGTTTTGGAATTTTTAAAGACAAAGAAAAGGCAGACATGCTGCGCCGTGTGGCAAATAAGCGGGGACTGATCGTTTTGACCGACAGTGACGGAGCGGGTTTTTTAATTCGCAGTCACCTGAAGGGAATCCTCCCTCCGGAGAAGATAAAACAGGCCTATATTCCCGATCTTTACGGAAAGGAAAAACGCAAGCGCACGCCCGGAAAAGAAGGTAAGCTGGGTGTGGAAGGAATGCGTCCGGAGATACTGGAACAGGCGCTTCGTCGGTGCGGCGCGACTATCCTCGATGAATGTGCATCGCAGCGGTCAGAGCGGCGAGAAATTACCAAGTTGGATTTGTTTTATGATGGATTTTCAGGCGGAGCTGACAGCAGTGCACGGCGGAAAAAATTATTAAAGCGGTTGGATTTGCCGGAGCATCTGACCGCAAAAGCACTGCCCGAGGTGCTGTCAACCTTGTTGACCTACGAAGAATACCGCGCGATCGTGAAAGAACTCCGCTGAATGAGGAAAAATGACGATAAGAAGAAAGAGAGGCAGCGTAATCAATGCTGAGCAAGCTTTATTCCAGAGATGAAATCATTGCCCAATTTCATGATGGGCAGACAATAATGACCGGCGGTTTTGCGTTTCATGGTCTTCCAAATGAATTGCTTGAGTGCCTGATTGCCAGCGGTGCAAAGCACCTGACGAACATTGCTTTGGATGCCAGCTGCGCAAAACTGATGCATATGGGAATTTTTGATAAAGTAATCATGGCCCATTCCGGTTCTGTGCGGGAGAATCTGGAACTGGTGGCATCGGGGAAGATTGAGATTGAATTTTGCCCGATGGGCACGATTGCCGAGCGTATGCGTGCCGGTGGTATGGGACTTGGCGGCATTTTAGTGAAGACCGGTTTGGGCACTGTTGCGCAGGAGGGAAAACAGATCATTGAGCTGAATGGTCAGAAGTGGATTCTGGAATCTGCACTTCGTGCCGACATCTCACTGGTGCGTGCCGCAACGGCAGACGCCTATGGAAATCTGACCTATCACGGAACAGCATTAAATTCCAATCACATTGTTGCCACTGCCGGTGATCTGACCATTGTTGAGGCGGATGAACTGGTTGAGTTGGATCATGTGGCACCGGAAAATATCACTACTCCCGGCATTTTTGTCAATATGGTCTGGGATCGAAAGGCTTGATGAGGAGGAAAAACGATGGATAATCGAAATTTTATCGCAAAAAAAGTTGCCTCCTTTTTCAAGGATGGAGATGTCATCAATTTGGGGGTAGGTATGCCGGTGCTGGTGGGGGATTATATCACAGATAATGTGGTGATTCAGTCTGAAAACGGTCTGCTTGGTTCAGCTAAGTCCTATCCGGATTTTGATCCGGAATCCTATTATTTCAATGCCAGCGGAAAAACAGTGGATTTGATCCCGGGGGCAAGTGTATTTGATGTTTGTACCTCTTTTGGCATGATTCGGCAGGGACTGGTCAAAGCCACCGTATTGGGTGCGTTTGAAGTATCCCAATATGGTGATTTGGCAAACTGGGCGCGACCGGGCAGTTATCCCGGTATGGGCGGCGCAATGGATCTGGTCAGCGGAATTCGGGACGTGATTGTGATGACGGATCACTGCACAAAGGATGGAAGTCCCAAAATTCTGAAAGAGTGCACCCTGCCGTTGACGGGATATCGGGTTGTCAAAGCGATTGTTACCGAACTTGCGGTATTTGAAGTGTCCGCAGAGCGTGGATTGACTCTGGTGGAGCGGAGAGATGGTGTCAGTGTAGAGGAAATCCGGGCAAAAACCGGAGCACCATTCCAAGTGGCAGATGATCTGAAAACTATGTAAAAAAAGCTGTGGCTTGTACGGAAAGCCACAGCTTTTTTGTTATTGCGCGGTATTTTCGTTTTCCTGCCACCCTTTGCAGAGGTCAACCCATTCCTGAAAATTACAGGCATACTGCTCCAGTTCATCACAGGTGAGCTGGATTGCAGAATTTGCGCTTCCGGCAGCGGGGAATACAGTGTTGAAGCGCCGAAGAGAATTATCCAGATAAGTTTTTACATCTGGACGAGTAATTGCAAATGGGCATACACCGCCGATTGCGTGACCGGTATATTCGACCACCTGTTCCGGTGTAAGCATTTTTGCTTTTGTGCCAAAGAAATGCTTGTACTTTGCGTTATCTACTTTAGCATCACCGGCGGTGATAATCAGAATACAACCATCTGTAGTCAAAAAAGACAAACTTTTTGCGATACGGGCGGGAATTACACCAACTGCCTCAGCAGCTAGCTGTACGGTGGCGGAAGAGACAGGAAATTCTACAATATCCTGTTCTCGTCCCAACAGGCGAAAATATTCACGAACCGATTCGATGGACATGGGAGTCATCCTTTCAGAGCAATACGCATCTAATTTAACAGGGCACAGTATGCATTTCATTTCAAAAGAGGGAAGAGCGTATCGACGATACGCTCTTCCCTAAAGAATCAGCTTGTCATCAAACGCACCCACTCACTGTCGTAAAGATCCAACGTGGATTGCGGCAGATTGATAAAGGTTTCTGTGTTTGCCAATATGTCGGCGGAAGGATAAGCAATAGGGCTGTTCTTTAATTCGTCGCTTAACAATGTGCGGGCATCACTGGATGGCGAAGAGTAGCCAATGTACTCAATGTTGTTGGCCATGTTTTCCGGAGCGCACATGAAGTTAATAAACGCTTCCGCATTCGACTTGTTTTCCGCACCGGCCACAACGCACATGGCGTCTACAAACAGGTTGGTACCTTCTTTCGGAAAAGCGAAAGCCAGATCCGGATTTTCTGCAATCATGGTGATTGCATCGCCGGCATAGTAAGGGCCGACAGCGGCCTCGCCGCCTTCCAGTTTGTCAAAAATCTGATCCATGACGTAGGACTGAACCAGCGGTTTTTGCTCCAGAAGTTTGTCTGTGGCGGCAGTGATTTCAGCTGCATCAGTGGTATTCTGAGAATAACCCAGATATTTGAGAGAAATGCCCAGCGCATCCCGGCTGTTGCTGAACATCAGGATTTGTCCGCTCAAGCTTTCGTCCCACAGAACGCCCCAGCTGTCCGGCACGTAATCAACCATTGTGGTGTTATAAATGATGCCGACGGTGCCCCAGGTATAGGGTACGCTGTATTCATTTGTAGGATCGTATTCCAGATTGCGATATTCCTCGTCGATGTACTGGAAATTAGGAATATTATCGAAATCCAATTTCTCCAGCATTCCTTCGCTGATTAAGCGGGAAATCATATAGTCAGACGGAATAATTACATCATAGTCTGAGCTGCCGCTGGAAAGAATGGAGTACAGAGATTCGTTGTCAGAGCAGGTGTCGTAATTCACCTTGATTCCGGTCTGTTTTGTAAATTCAGTCAGCAGGTCTTCGTCGATATACTCGCCCCAGTTACAGACATTGACTACACCATTGGTTGCTTTGCTTCCGCAGCTGGTCAATACAGCACAGGCGGATACCACCAGCAAACCAGAGAGCACGAGGGCAAATACCTTTTTTTTCATTTATCTATCCCCTTTCGGAATTGAAATACAAAGAAATAAATTTATGTCAGTTTCCGCTTTTCCATGCCAGCTGTTTCCTGCGTTGTACGCGTTCCTGATGTGCGGAGTGAATATTTACCGCAATCAGAGCCAGTAAAACAACGGCAAAGATAAGTGTAGACAAAGCGTTGATCTCCGGAGATATGCGTTTCCGCGTCATAGCGTAAATTTCCATCGATAGGGTAGATGTGCCGCTGCCGGCAGTGAAATAGGAAACGACAAAGTCATCCACACTCATAGTGAAGGCCAGCACTGCACCGTTGATAATGCCGGGGCTGAGTTCCGGCAGTACAACTTTTGTAAAGGCACGCCAGGGAGAGGCACCTAAATCCAACGCAGCCTCGTAGAGGTTCTGGTCAAGTTGATTGAGGCGGGGCAGAACGGACAAAATGACATAGGGAACATCAAATGTGATGTGAGCCAAAAGCAACGTTCCGAATCCCATCTTCAACGTGATGCCGAAAAATTTCCCAATGGTGGCATTAAATGCGCCAAAGGCAAAGACAAACAGCATCATCAGGGAAACACCGGTGATAATATCCGCATTGCTCATAGGGATATTGTTAATCGATAGACAAATCGTACGGCTGCGGCGGCGCATATTGCGAAATCCGATGGCTGCAGCAGTGCCCAGCAGAGTGGCAATGATCATTGCCAGTACGGACACTTCAATCGTTGTGGCAAGGCTTTGCAAAATACGGGTGTCGGAAAACAGATCTTCATACCAATGCAGAGAAAATCCAGTCCAGACCGTACGGCTTTTCGAGTCGTTGAAAGAGAATGCGATCAGAACAAAGATCGGGGCATACATGAAAATGAGTGCGAGAATCATGCATACACGGGCGAAGATGCCATTCTTTTTCATAACAGCACTGCCCCCTTTTCACCGTCACCGAAGCGATTCATTACGGCCACACAAATCAGCACGATGATCATCATGACAAGGGAGATTGCGCTGCCCAGATAGGGGTTGTAGGAATTGCCGTAGAACTGCATCTCAATCAAATCGCCTAACAGCATGGTTTTGCCGCCGCCCAGCAATTTGCTGATTGCAAATGTGGACACGGACGGGATAAATACCATTGTAATGCCGCTGATGACGCCTGGAAGCGAGAGCGGAAAAATAACGCGGCGAAAAACGTTTGCAGCATTTGCGCCCAGATCCTGCGCGGCCTCAATGACCTTGGGATCCAGTTTGTCGATCACAGAAAAGATGGGCATGATCATAAAGGGCAGGTAGTTGTATACCATGCCGAGTACAACCGCACCGGAGGTGTTGATCATAGGAAAGTAGCTGATATCGGTTCCGAACAGGCTGTTGATCAACCGAAACACACCGAGAGCACTGAGCAGTTCGTTGATGATTCCGGTGTTCTCCAACAGACTCATCCAGGCGTAGGTGCGCAGAAGGAAATTCATCCACATCGGCAGCATCAGTACAATAGTCGCGATGCGTTTGACGACCGGACGTTCACGGCTTAGCCAGTAGGCAATCGGATAGCCGATCAGTAAACAGATAACTGTGGCCAGTATGGCCAGTAAAAAACTGTCCGCAAAGGTGCCGGCGTAGGAGAACATGCTGGTAAAATTGCTCCAAGTAAAACCGCCGTCACGGGTGGTAAAGGCATAAGCGAGAATCAGAAACATGGGTGCTACGACAAAAATGGCCATCCAGATTACATAGGGAATCCCCAGAAATTTATTTTTCATGGCAATTTCCTCAGGATTTGTGCATAATGTGGATGTCATCCGGAGTAAGCGTCATGCCAACTTCCTGCCCCACTTCGCGGTACTGCGTGGACTGCAGTTTCCAGGTGAAAGTGGGGGACTTGACCATCATCTCATAGTGGATTCCCTTAAAGACAACGCTTTCTACGACTCCGCGAATATGTCCTTTGTCCGGGTCGGTAAGATGCAGGTCTTCCGGACGAACCACAACGTCGACAGGGGCATTTTCGCCAAAACCGCTGTCAAGACATGGGAAGGTATGCCCGGCAAAAGTGACGACCTTGTCTTCCACCATAATTCCATCGATAATATTGCTGTCGCCAATGAAATTGGCAACAAAAGCATTTTTCGGTTCGTTATAAATGTCTGTAGGAGTTCCGATCTGCTGAATTTTACCACCGTTCATAACGACAATTGTGTCGCTCATGGTAAGGGCTTCTTCCTGATCATGAGTGACATAAACAAAGGTAATTCCTACTTCACGTTGAATTTTTTTCAACTCCACCTGCATACTCTTGCGCAGCTTCAGGTCAAGCGCTCCCAATGGCTCGTCCAAAAGAAGTACCTTCGGTCGGTTTACAATGGCGCGGGCAATGGCAATGCGCTGCTGCTGCCCACCGGAAAGAGAGCTGACGCTCCGACGACCGTAGCCGGACAGATTTACCAGAGCCAGTGCTTCGTCTACGCGCCTGCGGATTTCATCCTCGGGCACTTTACTGATGCGAAGACCAAAAGCAATGTTTTCGTAAATGTTTAAATGGGTAAACAGAGCATATTTCTGAAATACGGTGTTTACCAGCCGCTTGTGGGGCGGCACATCGTTGATGCGCTTGCCGTCGAACAGCACATCTCCGGAGGTTGGTTTCTGAAACCCACCGATGATGCGCAGAGTAGTGGTCTTGCCGCAGCCGGACGGGCCCAGCAAGGTGAGAAACTCAGCATCGTTGATATAGAGATTGATCGAATCCAGTACGACCTCGCCGTCAAAATCCATGACGCAATCAACCAGCCGTATCAGCTCCTTGGACATTTATCCTCCCCCGTTTCATACGTTATTTCAAAAAAATTAAAAGGATCGATTCAGTGTACCGCTTTAGGGATAAAAAGTCAATCATTTTGATGTGGTAACTATGGTGTCCGGGAAATATTTTTCCACAAAATCCACGTGTTCCACATGCCAGCTTTTCCCGTTCAAATAGGCCAGTTCACCGGCGTCTGTTGTGAAACGGAAAGTGAGGCTGTAACTCCACAAAGCCTGCTGTTTACGGCCGTAACGTCGATTGATTCGTTCATTTCCATATTTTCCATCCCCCAGCAACGGATGCCCGGCGTGCGCCATCATGGCGCGTATTTGATGCGTCCGACCGGTAATCAAGTCGCACTCTACAAGAGAAAGTTCGCCGTTGGTGGCCAGTGTGCGGTATTTTGTAATTGCCTTTCTTCCGCCCGGAACCGGTTTGGAGCGGATGGAGACCTGTTTTTTTGCCTCATCCTTGACTAGGAAACCCTCTAATGTCCCTGCTGCAGGTGTGGGCCGCCCCAATACGACGCAGAGGTATAATTTTTCCAACTCCCGATCGCGGATTTTTTGGTTCATTACCCGCAGTGCCTCGGCGGTCTTTGCGGCAATGACAATGCCGCCGGTGTTGCGATCGATGCGGTTGCAAAGTGCGGGGGAAAATGAGTTTTCCCAGTAGGGACTCCATTCTTTTTTCTGGTATAGGTAAGCCTGAATGTGGTTGATAAGGGTGTTCACCTTTTCGGTTTCATCGGCATGAACTACCATGCCGGGTGCCTTGTTTACCAGAAGCAAATGCTCGTCTTCATAAACAATATCCAATTTTGGCTTAAACAGCTTTAAGAAAGCATTCTCCGGGGTAGGCGCATCAAAAAATTCATCATTGATATAGCACTGCAGCACGTCGTCAACTTGAAGCCGAGTGTCCCGCTGCGCTCGCTTACCGTTGAGTTTTATGCGTTTCAGACGAATGTATTTCTGGGCAAGGGGCGCGGGCAGCAGCGGCAGTGCTTTGGCCAGATAGCGATCCAGACGCTGTCCGGCATCATTTTTCCCGATGACGAGTTCCTTCATGGCAGAGCAATCCTCTCAGTTTACAATTGTCCAGTATTATAACATACTCAGAAGGGAAGGTATAGTTTATCAGAGAGATTTTAGCGAAATCTTCCTTCAAAAAAAGAATTGACACCCATGTATCCTTGCGATATAATACAGGTTGTGCCGTTATGCGAGGTGTACTATGCAGATCGATTTAAAGGATATAATTCAGCGCCCCGGTGCTGAAAAGACATTTCAATTTGAATTGGATATGTCTGAGATGGATTTCTACGGAACGCATCCTCTTGCAGAGCCGATTCACGTGGAAGGCAGTGTGAGCAATCATGCAGGTCTGCTGATGATGGTCGGTAAGGCGGAGACCACCTTGCATGTTAATTGCGATCGCTGTGGCAAGCCATTCCTTAAAGCAATGTCAATTCCTTTTGAACATATGTTGGCGGATCATCTGGAAGATGAGGAGAACGAAGAGATCATTCTTCTCAAGTCGGGCGTTCTCGATGCTGGAGATGCCGTCATAGACGATGTAGTATACGGCATGGACAGCAGTAATCTTTGTAAAGAGGATTGCAAGGGACGTTGTTTCCGTTGCGGCAAGGACTTGAATGAGGGACCCTGTGATTGCAAACCGGAAGTAGATCCTCGTATGGCTGTGTTGGCAAAGCTGCTGGAAAAGCAGAATTAATATGGTCAGTTCCCTTCGTTGGGCTGAAATAGAGTCAATGGTGCGTAAGAAATCGATTTTTTCGATTTATGTGCGAGGCTTTGGGTGATGCAGCACCCGAACCCTTGCACATCGGTTGTATAACCAATACGCATGATTACAATGGCTGACCCGCTGTATGGCGGGTGCGCGGCTTTTGCCGCGTGAAAGACATTATAATAGGAGGTGTCATAGAGTATGGCAGTCCCAAAGGCAAAAGTGTCCAAGGCTCGTCGTGATAAGAGACGCAGCAACGTCTGGAAGCTGGAGAATCCCGGTGTCCTGACTTGCCCCAAGTGCGGCGCTCCCCGTCTCCCTCATCGCATCTGCACGTCCTGCTGGACCTACAACGGCCGTGATTACAGCAAGAATGCTGAGGCCACGAAGTAAGAAGTATCAGAACTTCATATGCTGAGTAACGAGCCTGTCCGCATGTGCGGCAGGCTCTTTACTTTTGCTGTTATATCAGGTAAAATAAACTGATATTGTATGCGAAAGAGCTTAATGGATATAATGAGTATGAAGTTAGGATGGTTAAGAACCTCCTTGATCGGAAAAAGGAAGTGATTTACTATGGCAAAGCCCATGGTTGCAATTGTTGGACGGCCCAATGTGGGAAAATCGATGCTGTTTAATCGTCTGGCAGGTCAGCGTCTGTCGATTGTAGAGGACACACCGGGAGTTACCCGCGACCGACTGTATGCAGATTGTGAGTGGGGCGGCCGCACCTTCACGATTGTGGATACCGGAGGAATTGAACCAAGTAATGACAATGAGATTTTGCAATTTATGCGGTCTCAGGCAGAATTGGCAATTCAGAATGCGGATGTAATCGTGCTAGTGTGTGACATCCATACCGGCGTAACTGCGGCGGATATGGATGTCGCCAATATGTTGCTGCGGTCTCGTAAGCCGGTTGTACTGGCAGTAAACAAAGTGGACTCAACTGGCGATCCGGATCCGATTTTTTATGAGTTTTATAATCTCGGCTTAGGTGACCCGATTGCGGTTTCTGCGGTTCACGGACATGGTACCGGCGATCTGTTGGAGGAATGCCTGCAGTATTTCCCGGCTGAAGAGGAAGAAGGGGAAGACGATGACGTTATTAAAGTAGCGATCATCGGAAAACCCAATGCTGGAAAATCTTCCTTGACCAACCGTATCTTGGGCGAGGAACGAGTGATTGTCAGCGATGTTGCGGGAACGACGCGGGATGCCGTGGATTCTTACTATGAAAATGAAACGGGGAAATACCTTTTCATTGATACAGCGGGGATGCGGAAGAAATCAAAAGTCACGGATCGAGTGGAAAAATTCTCGGTTCTTCGCGCGACTATGGCAATCGATCGGGCGGACGTGTGTCTGATTATGATTGATGCAAATGATGGTGTGACGGAGCAGGACACAAAAGTGGCCGGCCTGGCGCACGAGGCAGGAAAAGCCTGCATCATTGTAGTGAACAAGTGGGATCTGGTGGAAAAGGACGGAAAGACGATGGATAAGATGCGGGCAGCGATCCGCAACGATCTTGGTTATATGACTTATGCCCCCATTGTTTTTATTTCTGCCCTTACAGGTCAGCGCGTAGAGCGTTTGTTTGAATTGATCAACTACGTGAATGAGCAGGCAAATCTCCGTATTAAAACCGGTGTGTTGAACTCGCTTCTGGCGGATGCAACCCTCCGCGTTCAGCCACCAACAGATAAGGGCCGTCGGTTGAAACTTTATTATATGACGCAGATTGGAGTTAAGCCGCCGCATTTTGTTATCTTTTGTAATGACGCACGATTGTTCCATTTTTCATACCAGCGTTATATTGAAAATCAGATTCGGGATACCTTTGGCCTGGAGGGAACGCCTATTCGTCTGACAGTGCGTCAGAAAGGCGACAAGGAGGAAGAATAATGCTGGGGCGCTTTGCAATCATAATTGTGCTGACAGCATTGATCAGTTACTTCCTTGGCTGCTTTAACGGTGCGTTGCTGATCAGTAAATATATTTTAAAGGATGATATTCGCGGGCATGGAAGCGGAAATGCGGGACTAACGAATTTCTATCGTGTATTCGGCGGCAAGCTGACGATTTTAGTTGTCTTATGTGATATGCTCAAGGCAGTTGCCGCAGTTTTGATCGGCGGTGCCTTGCTGGGACATTTTTTTGATCTGCAAATTTTCGGGAAATATCTGGCGGGCATGTGCTGCCTGTTGGGACATATGTTTCCGTGCATGTTTCAGTTCAAGGGAGGTAAGGGCATCCTGTCCGGTGGGGCGGTGGTGCTTATGATGGACTGGCGTATTGCAGTTGTAGTTTGGGGTATTTTTATTCTCCTGTTTGCTTGCTCGAAGATGGTGTCATTGGGTTCGCTTTGCGGAGGAGCTGCATTTCCAATTATGAGCGGAATCATTTATCGCAGCTGGGCGATTACAGCGATGGCGGTTGTAATTGGTGTTTTGATCTTTTGGCGACACAGAAGCAATATTATACGCATTCTAAAAGGTGAGGAAAATACGTTCCATCTGCATCATAAACAGGAACATCAAACGGAGGATTCGCAATGAAAATTACCGTGTTGGGAAGTGGCGGCTGGGGTACTGCCTTAGCGTTGGTGCTACTGGAGAATGGCCACGAAGTGAACCTGTGGTCCTTTACAAAGGAAGAATATGACTCCATTGCAGCGAAACGGGAGAATCCAATGCTGAAGGGAGTGCCACTGCCGGAAGCACTGCACCTTACCTATGACATGAATGCAGTAAAGGAAAGTGCAATGGTCGTTTTGGCAACTCCTTCTTTTGCGATTCGTTCTACGGCGCAGAAGCTGAAGAAAATTGTAAAGCCAGGAACAATTCTGGTGAGTGTTGCAAAAGGAATTGAAGATGGCACCTCGAAGCGACTGAGTGAGGCAATTGCAGAAGAAGTCAACGGCACTTGCCCGGTAGTTGTGCTTTGTGGGCCGACCCATGCAGAGGAAGTTGGCCGGGGAATTCCCAGTGCGATTGTTGCGGCCAGCAAGGATGCGCATGCGGCGGAACTGGTGCAGGATCTGTTTATGAATCAGCGTTTCCGCGTTTATACATCTTCAGATGTGGTTGGAGCAGAAATCGGAGCAGCACTGAAGAATGTAATCGCTTTGTGTGCAGGAATCAGCGATGGCATGGGCTTTGGTGACAATACAAGAGCAATGTTGATGACGCGTGGGCTTACCGAGATTGCGCGTCTTGGCGTGGCACTGGGGGGACGTCAGGCAACATTTGCCGGGTTGACCGGCGTGGGAGACCTGATTGTCACCTGCACCTCAATGCATTCCCGGAATCACCGTGCAGGGATTCTGATTGGGCAGGGAGTGGAACCGCAGGAGGCGGTAAAACAGATTGGGGCTGTTGTGGAAGGCTTCTATGCGGCAAAGACAGCGAGAGCTTTGGCGCGAAAGCATGGTGTGGAAATGCCGATTACGGAAGCGGCCTATGCGGTGCTTTATGAAAGTATGCCGCCGGCAGAAGCATTGACACAGCTCATGAGTCGGGATCGCAAATGTGAGGACGCGTGGGTGTAAAAGAACCTCCATAGGTTTAAATTTGGGGTAAAAAGTAAGAAGAAGCACAGGTCAGCTGTAGATGCAGCGGTCCTGTGCTTCTTTTTGCTTAAAAAATTTTTATGTTATGTGTAGTCATGTTAAGACTTAGGTTTTTCTTGATGCCATATGCCATACCGATGAGATCACTGCTTTTTGACCATTGGTATTTTAATAGCGTTGTTTGTGACTTTTCAGAGCACAACGCCGAAAAGACCACACTTCATAAACTTGAATACAGCCAATCATAATCTATGATCTATGTATTTTTCTTTCTGCACAAGTGTGTCCAGATCTATTCTATCGTGATGATTTATTTTCACTCATTCTTTTTCCAACCTCTATGTCAACATCCTCACTGCTTTTATTTGTACCAGAAACGGTTTTTTGGGGGGGGGTGGACAGATACCAGGCGGGTGATCACTTTAATACTCTCGCCTGTCTGCATGGATGGCTGGGAAATGTTATCTAGTTGAGGTGTTATCCGTTGTCTGCTCCGGTTCGGGTAGCAACTCCAGAACTCGGTGGATGGTGGGACTGTGGTTGCAGCGGGCGTAGAAAACAGACACGCGGTATTCGGCCAGCGGGTCGGTAATGGGAATGATGCGGACGCTGGACTGTACCCACCGCTGCAACTGTACCTCCGGAGCGAAGAAAATGCCGTCGCCGCTCATTGTGAAGTTGATGGCGGTCTCGTAATTTTCCAGGGAGACGTTATGGGGGTAGTATTCACTCTTGGCAAAATAGCTGTTGATGATGCCGTGCCAGTAGGAGCGCTTCAATGGGAAGTAGAGCGTGGAGCGGTTGACGGCAGAGTAGAAGGCTTGGGAGTCAACGGGAAAATCCCAGACAGCAGGGACGGCCAGCGCCAGCCGCCCACGGTGGAAGTAGCGCTCTGCCAGATTGGGCGAGGGCGACGACGGGCCGGGGTAGTAGGCAATACCCAGGTCGGCGGTGCCGTCGGAGAGCATCTGGGAGATTATGCCGGCAGAGGAGGGAAAACAGTCCACGGTGTATTCGGGATAGGTGCTCCGCAGCGCGGTGAGAAACTCAAATGCGCCGGTGCCGTCCAGCGAAAACAGTCCGTCCTCCAACGCAATGCGCAGGCGCTGATCCACAAAGCCGGACGCTTCGGTGGCCTTGACGGACTGCATCATGTTCTCCATATCCCGCATCAGGGGGATAGAACGGTTGTAGAGATCCTTTCCGGCAGGGGTGAGCTGGACGGAACGGGTGTTGCGTTCGATCAGCGTGACGCCCAGCTGGCTCTCCAGTTTTGATATCTGCTGACTGAGCGCGGGCTGGGAGATGAAGAGGTTTTGCGCGGCCTTACTGAAGCTGGAGGACTCGGCAATCGCGATGAAATAGCGCAGCTGCTTAAATTCGACCATGGTGTGACCCCCCGTGAAACTGCATAAATGTGCGGGATAAACGAAGCTATTATAGCACAAATTGCACCAAAAGTGCAAATATAAGAAAACTCAATGAATGAAATAAGAAGAACGAATTTTACATGACCGGGCAATTGCGTTATAATCTAGGCTGTAATACAGGTTAACATATCTGAAACGGCATGAAAACTCCAAGATAAGAAAGGAAGCGTGAATCATATGCCTGAGAAGATGCCTCTCTGCCCGGAAGAACGCGCATTGAGCTATAGCAAGTATATGGATTTTCCGATGGAAGATCCTGATCCTCGTTCTATGCAGATCTGGGCGGCGGGTCCTGTCCCTGAGGAGGACGTGCTGCGCATCGAACAGATCAACGACCTGTTCAAACCGGGCTATCTGCCATGTGAGCAGGGCTACTGTGCGCTGTCGGATGGCACGGGCTTCGTAGCCAACTACGTCCGTATGGAGGGCGTAACGGCGGAGATGATCGACTGGTGGTTCACCTGGCATTTCATCAAGCCACCATCCGTGCCTGAGGGCAACGGAAACCTGCGCTATAAGATCTGGAATCCCTATGAGCACTGGGACACTGGTCCCATCAGTGAGGAGGACAGAAAACGCCGCGTTGACCCAACGATTTATTACCGTCTGCGCAACGAAGGTGCGGTGGACTTCCTGGAGGAAACTATTCGTGTCGGCGGTCCGCGCTTCTATATGGAGCCTCACCCCATCACTTATCTGGAGGATCTGGGCGCGGATCACAAGTTGGTCACTGCTCCCAACTTTGGCACGTTCTGTTCCGCGATGACGCTGCAGGAGGGTTGCCCCCCGATGATCGTCGTCCATTACTATCGTCCTGTGCCCGGCGGTCTAGAGCTGCGCTCCCGCTATTGGAGCGGCTACAAGGTGGTTGATCACAAGCTGGTCAAGGACACGACCATCTCCGCAAAGCTGGAGGATGTGCGCAACAACTGCATGCACAATATGCGTGAGTATCCCCATCTGGGACGCTTCCTGCCTAAGCTGTTTGCCGAGGAAGGCTGGAAGCCGGTGGACGCATACTGATAACGAGAGGAGTGGCGCGGCACAATGGAACAGAGACCACTCTTTACCGTCATCGAACAGGCCAGTATGGTGGTGCGGGATGCTCGGGAGAGCGCCCGCTTCCTGAGTGACCACTACGGTATCGGCCCGTGGGTCAGCGTGCAGTTCGGCGATAACTTCGATGGGAACCAGAACTGGATCCCAGTAGAGCACGTCGTTCTGGAGGGCAAGCCCATCGGCGATTACTCCATCGATTGCTGCTGCTGTAAGCTGGATAACGGCGTTGAACTGGAGCTCATCTCACCTAAGCGGGGCGACAGTGTGTTTGCCCGCTTTCTGGAGCAGTACGGCTCGGGTATTCAGCACCTGTCCATCAACAACGTTGACTACGAGGAGTCTATCTACCGGATGCGCGCCGCCGGTTTTCGCGACGGACAGACGGCGACCATCGACCGGCACGAGACCTGCACCTTCATCGACCACCGGGATGTGTTCGGCTGTTATCTGGAGCTGCACAAGCGGCCTGATACCTTCACCTATCCGCAGGTGGAGCTGCACTATATCCCCGACCCTGAGGCGGAGGATCTGCCGAAGGAAAAGCCGCTGTTCACCCGGTTGGAGCAGGTGGGTATTCTGGTGATGGATCTCGATCGGGCGGTCTCAATCATTGAGGAGCGCTACGGCATTGGTTCGTGGAGGAAGCTTAGCTGCGGAGCAGATCCGAACAGTGATGTACAGCTCACGGCGGCAATGCTAGATGGTGCGGCCATTGAGGTGCCGACTGCCCGCGTGGCGGTCTGCGACGCGCTGAATGTCCAACTGAAGCTGATCGAGCCCGCATCCGGCTCTGACGTATATGCCAACTGTCTGGCACAGTACGGTCCAATGGCGCATCACTTGGTGTTCCGACCGACTGCCGGTTATGAGGATGCCTGCGCGCGCCTTCGTGCGGCTGACCCGGCGCACACCCAGACGGTGGCGTGGGACGACGGCGAGAGCTTCTGCGCCGACCACATGGCGGAACTGGGCACTTATCTTGAGGTGTACCGGCGTCGCAGTACCCTCAACTGAACTACATACGACTGGGGTGTAGACCTGCTTTCAAATGGAATCTGCACCCCGGAATAGATCAAAAAGTTTCCCGAAAGAATATTACACAGATAAACGGGATTGAAAGACTGAAATTGACTATTTCACTACAAAATCGAAATTATAAAATTTACTTATTAGATTAATAAGTAAATCCTATTTTACATATATATTAGATTGTGCTACATTAAAGCTGTAATACAGGTATGCGTCATGCTGACGAGTATGACCGGAAATTGATCGACAGCGGCCGCTTCCACACCGCAGAACGGATCAGGCCACGAGAGATGAATAGACCCCAGAAAAGGAGTGAGTTCGATCCATGGAACGACCTGAAAATGATGTCCTGTTGCAGATGACAGACGTGACCAAGGAGTTCCCCGGTGTGAAGGCGTTGGACAAGATGCACCTCACCGTTCACCACGGCACGGTTCACGCGCTGATGGGCGAGAACGGCGCAGGCAAGTCCACGCTGATGAAGATCCTGAGCGGTCTGTACAAGCGGGACAGCGGCGAGATCTACTTCGACGGTCAGCCGTTCAACCCGTCGAGCATTCAGGAGGTGCTTCACCTCGGCATCTCGATGATCTATCAGGAGCTGAACCCGGTGGACGCCATGACCGTGGCGGAGAATATCTTCTGCGGCAAGGAGCCGAACAAGGCCAAGGGCTTCTTCCTAGATCAGCGCACGATGAACCGCCGGGCGCAGGAGTTGCTGGATGCGCTGGACATCAAGGCGATCCGCCCGAAGGACAAGGTGGAGTTCCTCACGGTGGCGCAGAAGCAACTGCTGGAAATGGCGAAGGCCTTTGCCAACAACTCCAAGCTCATCATTCTGGACGAGCCTACCTCCGCTCTGACGGAAGAGGAGTGTCAGCATCTGTTCCGCATCGTCAACCAGATGAAGGCGCAGGGAACGAGCTTCATTTACATCACCCACAAGATGGACGAGATCTTCGTTATCACCGATGAAGTGACCGTCATGCGTGACGGACAGTATGTCGGCACGAAGAGCAGTGAGGAAGTCACAAAGAACGATTTGGTGAAGATGATGGTCGGCCGCGACCTCTCCAACGCCTACCCCAAGCGGGAGATCGAAAAGGGCGAAGTCCGGCTGGAGGTGTCCAACCTGACGTGTCCGGGCGTTATCAACGACGTCAGCTTCACGGTGCGCCGGGGCGAGATCCTGGGTGTGGCCGGACTGATGGGTGCCGGACGCTCGGAGACGATGGAGACGCTGTTCGGCCTGCGCACCAAGAGCGCAGGCACTGTCAAGGTGGACGGCAAGGAAGTCAGCATCAAAAAGCCGCAGGATGCCATTGACAACCACATCGCCTTCCTGACGGAGGATCGCCGGGGTACGGGCTGCTTCCTCGATCTGTCGATGTATGACAACACGCTGCAGCTGGCGTGGAAGAAGATCCGTGGCGCAGTGGGACTTTCCACTTGGAAGGGCAAGAAGATGGTGCAGAGCCAGATTGACCGCTTTGCCATCAAGTGTGCCGGACAGGGTCAGCGTGTCGGCGACCTGAGCGGCGGCAACCAGCAGAAGGTGTTGCTGGCGCGGCTGTTGCTGACCAGACCGGATATTTTCATCATGGACGAGCCGACCAAGGGCATCGACGTCGGTTCAAAATACGAAATTTACCTCGATATGCTCAAGCTGGCGGAGGAGGGGAAGTCCATCATTATGATCTCTTCCGAAATGCCGGAGGTGCTGGGCATGAGCGACCGCATCATGGTCATGCATGAGGGTAGCGTCGCCGCTATCCTAGATCGGGAAGAAGCAAACCAAGAGAGCATTCTCAACTATGCGTCCGGTCTGGCCGGTGAGACTGCGGTCTGACACGATAGGAGGAATCAAGAGCCATGGAAGCCAAAGCTGAAAAGAAAAAGTTCGACGCGAAGTCCACATTCCGCACCCTGATGCGGGATGATCGGACAAGCCCTATCGTCCTGCTATTGATCTCTGTGATCTTCCTCTGTATCACCACGCCGGACACCTTCCTTCAGTTTATCAACCTGAGAAACGTCATCCGTTTCTCCTCGTTCTACATCATCGTCGGCGTCGGCACGCTGATCGTGTTCATGGCCGGTGAAATGGATATGTCCACCGGCTCGGTCATGGGTATGGGCGGTATTGTGGCGGCTTATATGGCACGTGCAGGTGTGAATGTATGGTTGATCCTGTTGGTAGTCGTTCTCATCGACGTCGCCTGCGGTATGCTCAACGGCGTATTCGTCGGCTACTGGGGCCTGCCTGCCTTCGTCGCAACATTGGGTGTTCAGAAAGCCCTGCGCGGCATTATTACCGTCATCACACAGGGCTACGCGGTCAATGACATGAGCGATTCCTTCATCTGGCTAGGCGCTGGCAGTGTTGGTCCAATCCCCGTGCCTATCATCATCTGCGTTATCATCTGTTTCCTATCTTGGTACCTCATCAATAAGACGGTCATCGGCCGTCATATGATCGCCACTGGAAACAATCGTCAGGCGGCCACTGTGGCCGGTATCAACACTCGCCGTGTCAAGTGTATCGCCTATGTGTACAGCGGCATCCTGGCCTCAGTGACCGGCGCGGTGCTCACCGCCCGTCTCCAGTCCGGCCAGACCACCTGCGGCAACGGCTTCGAGCTGGATGCCATCGCCGGCGCCATCATCGGCGGCGCCAGCCTGGGCGGCGGCGGCGGCTCCATCGCCGGCACCATCTGCGGCATCCTGTTCATCTACGTGGTCAAGAACGGTATGCAGCTGCTGGGCGTCAACACCTATTGGCAGAACACCGTGCAGGGCATGATCCTGATCTTGGCTGTTCTGATCGACGTGCTGAGAAAGCGCGTGAACAAGAAGTAAGTCTTGCAACGAACGGACTGCGGAACGATCTACACAACAAAAACACTTTGGAGGTAACAAAATGAACGTGAAAATGAAAAAGCTTTCTGCCCTTTTGCTTGCTCTCGCGATGGTTTTTGCTCTTGTTTCCTGTGGTTCCATCGACAGTGGCAATCAGACCGCTTCCTCCGGCGCACAGGCTGGTAGCTCTGCGGTGGACAGTGCCGCGGGCGATAAGGATAAGTCCGGTGACGGTAAATACAAGGTAGGTATCATTACCTACTACGTCAACTCCTCTTTCGAGTCCTCATTCAATACGGCAGCCATCGACCGCTGCAAGGAGCTGGGACTGAACTATGAGTGCTACGACGCCAACCAGGACATGGCTGCTTATCAGACCTGCTTTGAGAATGCTGCCAACGCCGGTTGCGACGCCATCGTCTGCGTGCCCTCCGATCCAACGGCCATGGGTCCCCAGTGCCAGGTCTGCGAAGAGTATGGCATCTATTTGGTGGTTATGGCGGTCGCGCCTGATGGCTACTACAGCTCCGCTCTGGTCGTTGACCAGTCTGTCAAGGGTCGCATGAAGGCCGAGCTGATCGCTGACAAGATCGGCGACGGCGGCAAGGTTCTGATGCTTCTGGGTAACCAGCAGCAGACCGGTTGGGTGCAGGAGAATGACGCAGCCAAGGAAGTCTTTAAGCAGCACAATATTGAGATCGTCGCAGAGGAAGATCCCCAAGCGCAGCTGGATCAGGGTCAGTTTTTCATGGAGACCTGGCTGTCTCAGGGGCTGAAATTCGACGCCATCTGGTGCTGTACCGACACCGTGGCCGCTGGAGCCTGCGCTGCTCTGGAGCAGGCTAACTACGACTTCGACTCCGTTTACATCGTTTCCGAGGACGGCGACGAGACCGGCCTGCGTCTGGTCGAAAAGGGCCAGATCGACGCTACGCTGGTTCTGTCCGGCGTGATGTATGGCACTGGTGTTGTGGACGCCGCCAACGAGTGGTTGCAGGGAAACAATCCTCCCGCCGAGTATAAGGTGGACATCGATGTTGCTACTCCTGACAACGTGGCCGAATATCTGGCCAAGTTGCCCAATGCCTAATCGAGTACATCCATTGTCATCCCGATTCGCAGTCCGAATGACATTGAACTAATAAGCTGAGATCACCCCTGCGTCCATTGGGCACAGGGGTGATCGTCCAAAAATGAAGGAGGAACCGCTCCATGAAAAATCAACCCAAAATGCTGATCGAACACGGTCTGATCCCGGGCTGTACCCTGTGCCCGGATCAACCGGGCATGGAAAACAGCTCGTCCATCATTCCCGACTTGCAGAAGATGAACCCCAACTGCGTCTGCCCCACCCGCACCTGTCCGCTCCACGGCTTCTGCCAGTACTGCGTACAGCACCACGAGGAACTCAGCCGCGCGCTGGGTCAGATGGGACTGGGCGAGCACTGCCACTTCCACCACTGCAAGCAGGACATCATGGTGGAACGTTATGGCGCGGAAAAGGCTGCTGAAATGGCGCGGAAGATCGGCGAGAACGCTGTTGCAGCGGCGAAGGCCGCCCGCGAGCAGGGAGAGGAGGAGGACTGATGCGACTGGGAGAGCTTGGTATCAGCCGTAAGGTATATGACCGCAGGAGCGGGATACTATTCCGCATCGCCGGTCAGAATCACTATGGCTTGGGCATCACCACACTTTTGACGGAGCACGTCATCGGCGTCCGGGCGCTGGATGCGGCGGAGAGTGGCCCGGAGGGGCGCTATCCCTTCGAGCAGAGCGGAAAATTTGGCAACAACAACTATCTGCTGAGCAATCTGAACCAGTGGCTCAACTCCGCTGAACAGGATTGGTATAAGCCGCAGCATGACCGGGACACACCGCCCACGGTGGAGCACCTGCGCTACGGCGAGCACCCTTATCTGGACGAGTCTGGTTTCCTGTGTCGGTTTTCCGATTCCTTCCGCAGTCATCTGGTGGAGACAGACATCCCGGTGCTAGTGCGCACAAAGCAGGCGCAGGCGGAGCTGAAAACTGTCCATGCCAGTGTGTTCCTACCCAGCCGCACAGAGATGAATAAGGGCGATGAGCTTGGCATTCCGGAGGGAAAGACACTGCCCATCTTTTATGACCACTACATCTTCAAGGCTGTGCCTAGCCCGGACCAGATCGAGAAGTATGGCCGCAGCTGGAACCCGGAGGAGCCGGAGAAGGGACTGTTCTTCGACCGGGCGCAGATGTATGATCCCAAGTTCGGTTGGTGGTACTATATGCGCACACCAAACGCGATGTATAAGTTCCTTCAACGGGTGATGAGCCCCTATGGATCGGTCTCCTTCACCTATGCGTACAATGACGTGGTGGGGCTGCGCCCACTGGTCAATATGGACGCTGATCTAGAAGTGCAGGATGTGGGTGTGGAAGAACCATTGTATCGAATTGGATAAAACAGCAATCAGTCTGTCGAGAAACCCGGTTATCCCTAAGGTGGCAACCGGGTTTCTGACGTATTTAGTGCAGAAGCAGCAGAAAAATAAGAGATGGAAATGGTCATTCCATTTCCATAATGCCAAAATTTTTGAGTTCATGGCAACAAACTTAAGCTTCACCCAGTTTGTCACCTGAGCCAAGCCTCTGTACTGTGTATAACGCATCGCGTGTTTCTCTTTGGCATCTGCAAAGACTTGTTCTATCGTCTGTTTACGTTTCTTGTAAAGTGACCAGTACACAGGAGTATATCTGGGATTGTCTGCTAACTCCTCATAGCCCGTCCAGATATGACGATGTACTATTTTGACACAGTCGCAGAACGCTTCATAAACGTATTTTCACCATTCATGGCCGCCTTTCATGGTTTGCGGGCGCTTGTAGGATGTGGACAGCAGCACTCTTCTGTCATCGAATACTTTCTTACAGATATGGGGCGTTTTATAAGCAGAATCGGCCACAATCGCTTCTATCTCAGAGTCAGGGAAGCCGCCGTTACCTCGGCATAAACCTCATCAAGTGCCACGCTGTCATGGACATTTCAGACGTCAATACGGCCTCAAGCACAAAACTATGCTCATCACAGGTGGTATACGCTTCATAAGCAAATTGCTTCTTGTGCTCACCCTTTACGAATAAGCCGCAATCGAGGTCAGTTACATTCTTTGTCACTGTGCGGGTTTTCTCCTTCTTCCTGCGAGTCAGTTTTTTCCTGGACGTATTATCTTTGCGCTTCCTGGGAGATGTCGGAGGCTCATTGCCGTCATCATAAAAGTTTTTTGCCATGAGCTTCTCTGTCTGCCTTGACCTTCTTCTGCAGTCCGCCGCAGCGAGGGCAAATCATATAAATGCTGAATCAGAATCATCTTGAATAGCACCACGGGATCAATACTGGGGCACCTGTTATCTTCACAATAGAGGAACTCTACCATTTCGACTATCCCATGATCCAGTTTTCCTCACTCCAGCATTTTCAGCACCCGCTTCTTGTCATCAAAATGAGAAAAAGCCCAGCTAAAGCTGGACTTTTTCGATAGACTGCAAAAAAACTTGCTGTTTACATCGAATTTTGTTTCGTATTGCAGTGGCTTCTGTTATCATGGAGAAAATAATCTTTTTTTTGCAAAAGTCAAGAGTAAAAGCAGAAAAAACTAAAATATTTTTTTAGAAAGCTTCAAGCGGCCTCCGCAACGTACCTTTCAAAGAGCGATCCGGACGTTTCAAAGCCTAAAATCTCGCGCGGATAATTGTTGATCCACGCTTCCACGC
>CAVLAO010000029.1:0-14109 GCA_963660915.1 Bacteroides sp. CAG:927
TATTAGATTGGTATTCAGCCGTTCGGCAGAATGAAGTAACTCTTGTTGCCGGTGAATCCGGGCTTAATCAACCAATTTGCCGCGTTCATGTAATTGAAAAGCCGAACTTTTCTGCATTTCTGGAAGGCAACGAAATTATCTTTACCACCGGTGTTGCATTGGAAGATCCGGAAGAACTTGTCGCCATTGTAAAGGAGTGTTGGAAATCCGGAATTTCCGGGGCAGTAATTAATTTGGGCAGTTATATTCGAAAACTTCCGGATGGACTATGTTCCTTTTGTGATGAGGTCGGACTCCCATTGTTCACGGTTCCATGGCACATTCGCATTGAAAGTCTGATGCAGAAAGTGTTTCAAATGATTTATGAGGATTCCAAGGCGCAAAATGCACTGGAAGATGCCGTCCGCACTGCGATCCAACATCCGGAGCAGCAGAAGGAATATATTGACGCACTTCATTCCGGTGGCTTCGCCCCCGAGTGGCGTTATTGCGTAGGATTGGCACAAATTGAAAGTGAACACATCACCTCTGATCTGTTAGCTACAGCGCAGCAATTCTGTCAACAGCGAGGAATGTTGGCCCTGCCTGCTCTTCTGGGACAGACTCTGGTTGTTCTCTTTGCCAATTATTCTGCCGAGGATGTCGAGACCAGAATGCAAGAGCTCTGCGCAGAGTTAAAAACAACACTTGCTCTACCCCGTACTCCATTTTATGCAATAGGCCGTTGTACGAAAAGCGCCCGCTGCATTCAAAAGAGCTATCTGCTGGCAGATAAAATTATGACTCTCCAGCTTCGTGGACAACTGCCGGAAGAACTGCACACCTATGCTCGACTTGGAATTTATAAAATTGTTATCGCACTGGAAAACCAGGATGTGCTCAGCGAAATCCACGAAGAGTACCTAAAACCTCTGCTGACTTATGACCGTACCTGCGGAACAGATTATATGGAATTTATTCAAAATTATCTAAAATACGACGGTCGAGTACATGACATTGCAGAGAAGATGTTTATTCATCGCAATACAGTACATTATAAAATCCGAAAAGTCGAAGAAATCTTAGATTGCGATTTACAAAGCATGGAAACCAAACTTTATCTGTTAATTGCAACTATAAACTATCAGCTTCGTCCGGATATGTAATAGACTTTGATTCCATTTCGCGCGATTCCGCGTCTGCGCAAATTCTATACTGTTTTCGATACGCCAGGGGCGTGATTCCATATGCATGGCGAAATTGAGCTATAAAATTGCTTACCTGATGAAATCCAACACTTTCACAGACTTCTGTCACGGATCGGTTTGTCTCCAACAACAGCTCTTTCGCGCGGCACAGTCGATAGCTGTTCAGATATCGCATCGGTGAGCACCCCGCATACTTCAGAAAAAGTTCTGCACACCGATTCCGATTCACTGCTGCCTGCCGGCAAAGTTCCTGCAAGTGCATCGGTTCCATATAATGCTCCTGTATAATACGCATCATACATCTGATCTGCTCTACCTCATCGAAGTCTTGTTTTAACTCCGGTGCGTTATCGTCTTGAATGATTTTCTTCCACACTTCATTCAAAAAGTTAATGGCTTCCATACAATCAAGTTCTGTATGGTTCATTCCGGAAAAGGACTCTATTTGTGATTCAAGCCGTTCTTCCATCGGACATAGGCAATAGGCCGCAGTCCATTGCTTTAGATAAGGCGTTACGCAATGCGTTAACACCCACGGATGAAACACACCGACGTCGAAGTTTATGCAGACCGTCTCAGCAATGGATGAAAGCATATGGACACAATGCAACTGACGTCGGTTGATGAGCAGAAGCTGATTCGAATCCAGTTGGATCACGTTGTCGTTTACATGGTAGTTAAGTCGTCCTTCATGAACCCAGACAAGTTGAAATTCATTATGCCAATGAAACGGAATAGAGTCCCTGCGTTCCAGTGAAAAGTTCTGGGTATATACTGACAATGGAAGCTCAGGTGAAATTGGGGGGAGTTCTTCCCGCGTCTTCTCCGGGGCAGAAAAGCTAACATTCATTCCCGCCTGAACTGAAAGGGGGACAGATTTTATATTCATGGCATTACTCCTGTTGAAATGCAGATTTTGATAATATCAATGCATAATCTGATAGAAAGATTCTTTAAAATTCCTTACAATACTAGCAGATTCTATTACCTAACGCAACTTTAGTAAACCGCACAGAGTGCATAATCTATCAAAATATCGCAGTCAGGAGGCTTTGCACAATGCAAATCAACGGAAGCAAAATCTTAGATCGTATCCATGAGTTAGGGAAAGTCGGTATCGTTTATGAGGGTGGGCGGACTCGTCTTGCCGCTTCTGATGCAGACAAAGCAGGACGAGATCTTGTTGCCGCCTGGATGAAAAATGCCGGGCTGGAAGTGGTTGTTGATCGCATAGGCAACATCTTTGGCATTTGGCAGACAGAGGAGAACTGCACTGCTCAGCCCGTGATGACAGGTTCACATATTGATACGGTTATCAATGCCGGACAATTCGATGGCTGTCTTGGGGTCATTGCAGGAATTGAAGCCATCTCCACGCTAAAGGCAGCCGGAGTACATCCGAAACATCCGTTGATCGTTGGTGCTTTCACAAATGAAGAAGGCGTTCGCTACGCACCGGATATGATGGGCTCATTGGTCTATGCCGGTGGTCTTCCCACGGATGAGGCTTTAAAAATCACCGGTACCGACGGCACTGTCATCGGCGAGGAATTGCAGCGAATCGGTTACGCCGGAACAGTTGAACCCGGCTTTGTCACTCCTGCCCAGTTTGTTGAACTGCATATCGAACAGGGACCTATTCTGGATGCAGAAGGCATTGAAATTGGTGCTGTGGACACACTGCAGGGCATTCATTGGCAGCGGATCACAATTCAGGGCTCAGCCAATCATGCCGGCACCACACCAACTTCCATGCGTGCAGATGCAGGTCTTGCCGCAGCCAAAATTAACGTTTTTTTACGTCAGCTGGTCGAAAAATCCGATGGCGTTGCCACAATCGGCACCATCTCTTTTGAACCAAACGCCGTCAATGTTATTCCAAGCAAAGCTGTTTTCACTGTCGATTTACGCAATCCAGACAAGGAAAAACTGGACGCAGATGATTTATTGTTGGCAGAATACATGCGCACTTTAGAGCAATCAGACGGTGTGCAGATCTCCACGGAACCGATGAGCCATTTTGATCCGGTTGATTTTGACGAAAAAATCTGTCAAAAGATCGAACAGTCTGCTCAAAAACATGGATACTCTGTACGCCGCATTGTTTCCGGTGCCGGTCAAGACGCCCAAATGTTGGCCAGAGTCTGCCCTACTGCTATGATTTTTGTTCCCAGTGTAAACGGCATCAGTCATGATCCGGCAGAATACACATCTGACGATGCCATTCAAAAGGGGGCCAATGTCCTGCTTGATGTGCTATACGATTTGGCCTGCCAGTAAGGAGTTTCAAATGCAAGAAACAATTAAAATTACCCATGCACCTGCCTTAGGGCAACGTACTCGCTGCTCTATCGCGGATTTTGGTCAAACGGTTGCCTGTGAAGTGAACTCATTTCATTCCAGTTTTCCGGAATATAGTCCAACGCCACTGATTTCTCTTGCAAATTTGGCGCAGTCGTTCGGTATTCAGGGTGTCTATGTCAAAGATGAAAGTTTTCGTTTTGGTCTCAACGCCTTTAAAGTTCTGGGCGGAAGTTATGCAATCGGTCAATGCATTGCACAACGACTGGGCTGCAGCATATGTGACCTGCCTTACGATGTGTTAACAAGTTCTGCCGTCCGAAATAAACTGGGTGCATTGACCTTTGTTACCGCCACTGACGGAAATCACGGTCGAGGTATTGCCTGGACTGCGCATCAACTTGGTCAAAAAAGCGTGGTCTACATGCCAAAGGGTTCCTCTCAGGAACGATTGAAAAATATTCAGTCATTGGGCGCAGACGCATCCATTACCGAACGAAATTATGACGGTGCCGTGGCATTGGCTGCGGAACAGGCGCAAAAAAACGGATGGATTTTTGTACAGGATACTGCATGGAACGGTTATGAGGAAATTCCGCGCTGGATTATGCAGGGATACACGTCAATGGCGTTGGAGGCCGTTCACCAACTTGGAGCTATCCAACCGACACATATATTTTTACAAGCAGGTGTCGGTGCTATGGCCGGTGCCGTAACTGCATTTCTGTGCAATTATTATTCCGGAGTCCAGAAACCAACCATAGTCATTGTTGAGCCAGATCGCGCCGACTGCCTCTACCGCACCGCAAAAGCGAACGACGGTACGCTTCACTGCGTCAGCGGGGATATGGATACAATTATGGCAGGTCTTGCCTGCGGTCAGCCTTGCTCGATTGCATGGGAGATTTTACACGATTGGGCAGATTATTTTATTTCTATGCCGGATTGGGTAGCCGCAAATGGAATCCGCATTTTAGGATCTCCGTTAGGAAATGATCCGCGAATTATTTCCGGTGAAAGCGGTGCTGCCGGATTCGGTCTAGTTGCCGAGATTCTGCGCAATCCTAATCTTGAAAAAATGAAAATGCAACTTGGTTTGGATCAGAATTCTGTTATTTTGTGCATTTCCACAGAAGGATGTACCGATCGGGAAAACTATCGCCGCATTGTCTGGGACGGTGGATTTCCTGCTGAATTGATCATCTAGAAAAGGAACGGTCTCATCCTGTAGGCTGATATTTTCTTCTTAGGTACCTGCAGACCATCTATATCGTCGAAACTTATCTTTACTGTTCACAAAATGAACCGATCGATGCGAATGCACCGACCGGTTCGTTTTCTGTCAAAGCCCACAGGCTATGGATTCCTGTACCGTAACGCAAAAGGCATCCACCACGGGATTCCAACTCCCTGTGCGCTGAGCCATGCAGAGCGAGATCTCGCTGTCCAACGGCAGATAGGCCAGACCATCAAACTGCAGACATCTGCTGATGGAGTCAAACACACCATATCCGTCGCCCTCGGCTATACGGGCGAGCATGGTCTCCAGATTAGGGACCACCTCAATGCGAGGCTGCATCATCTGTGAAAGGAAGTAGCTTTGATTGCTGTCTGTGGAGTATGGGCACTCCTCACTGGGTAAAACAAAAAACGTGTCTCTATGAAAATCTGCCAGTGAAGGACGCCCAGGTATACAGAGCGGATGTGCGGCCGCATAGACCAATACAGCGCGGGTCTGACCGATCAACATCACATCTAGACCAGATGTAACCGGAACGGCAGTACGGACCGACAGAATCGCGTCCAGATTTCCGTTCTCCAACTGCTCGATCAGCTCCCGGAAAGAATAGGCCTCCAGCTGCAAGGTGCACTCCGGACATTGCTCAATCACTCGTGCACGAATCTCAGGCAACAGACCGCTCAAATCCCATGCAGAAAAAAAGCCGATTCGTGCAACAGAACATCCACCGCTCTGCTCTGCACAACGGTGTAGAAGTGCTTGATAATCCTGTTGAATGCGGGTCATTCCGTCGAGAAAGGTTGCTCCACTGCGAGTTAGTGTCAAACCCGCCTTTCGATCTCGATTAAAAATACGGAAACCAAGTTCCTGCTCCAATCGTGCGATTTGCACGCTGACGGAGGGTTGACTGACATGCAGTTGTGTCGCGGCCAGTGAGATGCTGTGCAACTGCGCCGCACGTAATACATAGGTGAGTTGTATCTCTGTCATGGCTATACCTCCCGGATAAGGTCAGTATAGCATAATCTTGTACTATAGACAAACGTCTATAATATATCTGACAAAGAATGAATTTGACGGCACTTTTATACGGATGTTATGCTTTACTTATCAAGTGAAGGAGGCGTCGGTATGCAAGAATATCAACTTACCCAACGTGCGCAGATATTGCGGAATCGAATGCTGGAACAACCGGCAGTCTGTACGGAGCGGGCGGTTTACTTGACTGAATCCTGGCAGAGCACAGAAGGTATGCCTGCTCCTCTTCGACGGGCGCGAGCGCTACGGAACATACTGGAACACATGACAATCCGCATCGATCCGGGTGAACTGTTAGTAGGAAATCATACCAGCAAAATCCGGGGCGGTGCGTTGATGCCGGAATTGAGCAGCGACTGGATTTTGTCCGAGATGGATTCACTTTCCACCCGGGAATACGATCCATATCAGGATATGAGCGAAGCGGAAAAGGAGGCCATGCGCCATTGCGCCTCATACTGGAGCAGCCGTTCTCTGCGCAGCCAGATGGAACACCTGGTACCGCCGGAACTGCAGGCATATGACCACGTGGCGGTGTCCAGCTTTGGTTTCTGTGAAAATGGTCATTACCCCGCCCATGTCGCCATCGACTATGCCCTGCTGCTTCGAGAGGGGCTTTCCGGCATGGCAGATCGAATTCGCGCTCGGATGGCACAGCTGACCTATTCTGATCCTGCAGATCTGCCTCGCCGCACTACGCTGCAGGCTATGCTGGACAGCTATAAAGCGGTGGAATGTTTCGCTGCACGTTATGCCGCACTGGCAGAAGAGCAGGCTCAAACTGCTTCCAAATTGCGCAAAACAGAGCTTTTAGAAATTTCCCGCATTTGCCGCAAAGTACCTCATGCTCCGGCAGAAACATTTCGGGAAGCGCTTCAATCCTGCTGGTTCCTCTATGTATGCCTGATGCTGGAGGGCTGGGGTGCCGGTATGTCCCTTGGCCGTATGGATCAGTATCTGGAACCGTATTACTCACGAGACATTGCAGCCGGCGCATTGACAGATGATGAAGTTCGGGAACTGCTCAGTCTGATGATGATCAAGATGAACTCAGTGATCAATCCTCAGGACAGCATTGTGGCTACTATGATGACCGGATCTCCCTGTATGCAGGGCATCACTATCGGTGGCTGTACTCGCACAGGCGAGGATGCAGTCAATGCGCTGTCTTACCTGATTCTCGACGCTGAGCAGGCTGTAGGTTTGACCGGCGAGGACGTGGTAGTGCGCGTCCATCCAAAAAATCCATTAAAATTTATTCGACGTGCCTGTCAGGTAGCGCGGGATCTTGGCGGCAAGCTGAAGTTCGTCAGTGATACACAAACAATCCGCTCCCTTGTCTATACAGGGATCAACGAAGCAGATGCGAACGAATATATTTCCACTGGCTGCCACAATCCGACAATTCCAGCCAAGACCCATGACATTGGCGGTTCCAGCTTCAATTATCCACTGATTCTTGAATTGACGCTGAACCACGGTCGAGTACGTGCAACCGGAGATCAGCTTGGCCTTGATCTCGGTGATCCTGCAGAATTTGAGTCCTTTGAGGATTTGTTAGATGCCTTTGAACACCAGTTTGAATACGTAATGGACCGTCTGTTCTATTTCAAAAACGTGGATCTGATGCTCTATCAACAATATCCATGCCCGCTGCTTTCCTCCTTCTACGAAGGTTGCATCGAGCACGGAGATGACCTGTATGATTACCGGGTACACACGACTCACACTTCAGCTTTTGCCGGTGCGCCGAATGTTGGAGATAGTTTGGCGGCAATTAAAAAAACGATCTATGAGGATCATTCCCTGACCTGGTCAAGACTATTGGAACTGTTGGATCACAACCTTGAAGGTGATCCTCAGGCGTTGGCACTGCTGCGCCGCGTGCCGAAATTCGGCAATAACGAGCCTTATGTCGATGATCTATTTCGCAAGGTGCTTGCTCGCTCCTGTGATTTTCTTCACAGTCACACTGCCTATTCCGGTGTGGCCACCACAGCAGCCTGTCTTGCTATGACCATCAGCGTTGCCTTCGGTCACATCACCGGCGCGCTTCCGGACGGCAGAAAGGCAGGGGTTCCGTTGGCTGAGGGCGGCATATCCCCGTTTCAGGGGCGCAACACCAGCGGTGTATCTTCCACGCTGGCCTCCGTTGCTACGCTGGACCAAACAAAGCTTTCTCACGGCTCCATCCTCAATCTGCGCATTTCCAAAAAGGCTGTGGAAAGCGAGCGCAATCTGTTTAAGCTGGCAGATGCATTGCAAATTTTCTGCGAAACCGGCGGTGATCTGGTTCAATTCAATTTTGTTGATACGGACACGCTGCGGGATGCCCGGCAGCACCCGGAACGCTATCGTGATCTGCTGGTTCGAGTTGCGACCTACAGCGCCTACTTTGTAGAGTTGAGCCGAGAATTACAGGATGACATCATCGCCCGGTTCGAGTTTTCCGACATCAGTTAACAGGAGGGATACCTATGAAACCGGCTTCACTTCGTGCCCCGGTGTTCAATCTTGTCAATGGTTCCTTTGTAGACGGGCCTGGCATACGGACAACGATATTTTTGAAGGGATGCCGCCTGCACTGCAAATGGTGCTGTAATCCAGAAGGACAATCCTTTCAACCAGAGATTCGTTTTCTTGCCTCCCACTGTCGTTTCAACTGTGCCGACTGCATATCTGCCTGCCCAAAGGAGGCAATTCAACAGAAAAACGGCATATTACGAATCAACCGCACCGCTTGCAACGGCTGTGGCCAATGTGAAACAGCCTGTTTTGAGGATGCTCTTCGGCTGTGGGGTATTTGGTACGCACCGGAGGAGCTGATGAACCGCATCCGGCGGGAAAAAACCTACCTGACACGTTCCGGCGGTGGAGTGACCATCGGCGGCGGTGAGGCAACCTGTTGGAGTGCCTTCTGTCAGGAGTTGATTCGACTATGTCACGCAGAAGGCATCCATACAGCCATCGATTCCTGCGGATATCCCTGTACCGAGGAAACTCTTTCTACATTGGATGCAGCAGATCTGGTTCTGTTTGACTTGAAAGGAATGGATTCCGCGCGCCACAAGGAAAACACAGGTGCCGGGAACGAAGATATCCTGCGCACTTTTGAGCATCTGCGCACCACAAATAAGCCGGTAATCGTTCGTGCCCCACTAATACCCGGTTATAACGACAGCCCTGAGGAGTTAGAGGCACTGGGTCGTCTTCTGCGCGAAAGTCCCAATGTAAAACGGGTTGACCTGATGCCCTATCACGAGTACGGCATTTCAAAATACGCGGAGATCGGTCTCACCTATCCGCTGATTGGAAAAGTAAAGCCATATACTGCGGAACAAATACAACAGTTGTTGAACTTTTTCCGTATCTTTCATTCAAATGTGCAAATCGGTGGATAAAATGACAACCGCCAGCGGATTACTTTTCCACTGGCGGTTTATTGTCTTAATCCGGTTCTTACTCCTCTGTCTGTTCTGAATCTTGAGAGATATAGTCCAGACAATCCACAATCTCTTCTGCAGAATAGCCCTTTGCCCGCAGCCACTCGGTTGTTTTGGCAAACTCAGTTGCAGTGGTAATATAGATCAGGCAATCCAGTATCTCTGCATCGGAATAGCCTTTCATCCGCAACCATTCAACCGTTCTGACAAGCTCGGTTGTAGTCGTATTGTCCACTTCTTTCACCTCCTGTTCCCCATTATCCTGTTTATGCCTCGAGCATTGCAATAAACTCGCCCTCCGTCAGGATCGGAATACCGAGGCTTTGTGCCTTGGTCAGCTTGCTTCCGGCAGCCTCGCCCGCAACTACGAAACTGGTTTTCTTTGACACTGAACCGGAGGCTTTTCCGCCCAAAGCAATAATTCTTTCTTCTGCTTCTTTACGGCTGAAATGCTCTAATGTACCGGTAACGACAAATGTCTTGCCGGAAAATTTGTCTTCTATCGGTTGTTCTGTGCTGTCAAATAAGACTCCCGCTTCCCGCAGTTGATGCAGCAAATGCTGCGATTGTCGGTTCTGAAACCATTCCAGAAGATAATCGGCCGTAATATCACCAATATCCTCCACTTGCAGTATTTCTTCCCGTGTCGCCTGCTGCAATCGATCAATGCTGTCAAATTTACGTGCAAGCGTCTGCGCTGCCTTCTGTCCCACTTGACGAATTCCAAAGGCATAAAGTAAACGAGACATGCCGCGTTTCTTTGAAGCTTCTATGGAGCGGATCAGATTCTCTGCCGACTTTTGCCCCATATGCTCCAACTGTGCCACCGATGAAACATCCAATCGATACAGATCCGCAGGATTCTTTGCAAATCCTGCCCCAACTAGACTTTCGATCACTGCCGGTCCAAGCCCTTCGATATCCATTGCATCTCTACATGCAAAATGCGTCAAATTCCGCAGCAATTGCGCTGGACATTCTGCTCCTGTACAGCGAATTGCTGCACCGTCCGGATCTCGATGAACCGGAGCACCACAAACCGGGCAGATATTTGGAATCAAATAAGGCTTCGCATCAATCGGTCGCTTTGCCTGAACGACAGAAACAATTTCAGGGATAATCTCCCCCGCTTTTTGGACGACAACCGTGTCACCGATCCGAATATCCTTCTGAGAAATAAAGTCCTGATTGTGAAGCGTTGCATTCGTAACAGTTGTCCCTGCCAAGCGAACCGGAGACAATTTTGCCTTTGGCGTCAGAATTCCTGTGCGACCCACCTGAATGACGATGTCCTCCACAACGCTTTCCTTTTGTTCCGGAGGATATTTATAGGCAGCTGCCCAACGAGGGAATTTCGCAGTGCTCCCAAACGTCAACCGTGTGGATAAATCATCCAACTTTACGCAAGCTCCGTCAATGTCAAAGGAAAACCGGTCTCTGTGCGCTCCGATTTCATGGATACAGCTTAAAATCTCATCCTCTGTGCGGCAAATTTTGCGTGGAATAACCTTGAAGCGAAGCGTTTCCAGCCAGGAGAGAGATTCACCGTCGGATTGAAACATTTCTCTTCCCTCCATTAGCTGAATATTAAAGATCTGCACATCCAATTTTCGCTGAGCAGCGACTTTAGGATCCTGCTGCCGCAAGGATCCTGCCGCACCGTTACGAGGGTTTGCCATCAATGCCTTTCCGTCTAACTCCCTCTGGGAGTTAATTTCATGAAATACCTTCTTCGGCATAAACACCTCGCCGCGTACAATCAATCTCTCCGGCGCACCGTTGAGCTGCATGGGAATTGATTTTATTGTACGCAGATTTTCCGTTACATCTTCGCCGGTCTGACCGTCACCACGAGTAGCACCACGCACAAAAACACCATTTACATACTCCAAAGCAACTGAAAGCCCATCAACCTTTGGTTCTACAATAAATTCCGTCTCTTTATCCGCAGAAGAAACCCTATGCACAAAGGTCGTCATTTCTTCGTCCGAAAAAACATCCTGAAGTGATTCCAACGGAACCGGATGATGTACCGGAGCGAAGCTGGTCAAAGCCTCGCCGCCAACCCGTTGTGTCGGAGAATCTGGAGTAATTTCTTCCGGGTATTTCACCTCCAACTCTTCCAGCAAACGCAACTGCTGATCATACTCATAATCCGACACTGTTGGATTGTCCAACACATAGTATTGGTGATTCCACTCATTGAGCCGCTCTCGCAGCACAGCAATCTGTTGCCGTTCATCCATGGCTTTCATCCCTCAGCAATTCTTCTGCTGCCAGCAAAATGCCTGTTTTACCCGATTCGTAAGTCAGTCCGCCTTGCAGATAGACGGTATATGGTTCTCGCATCGGAGCGTCTGCGGACAACTCAATCGACGCTCCCTGAATAAATGCACCTGCCGCCATAATCACCTGATCATCATAGCCCGGCATCGCCCAAGGCTCCGGCGTTACATAGGAATCCACCGGAGATCCGCTCTGAATTCCTTTGCAGAACTTGCATACTGCCTCAGGTGTGTTCAGAGAAATCATCTGGATAATGTCATGGCGGATTGTATCGCTGGCCGGCTCTGTCTCATATCCCAACAATTCCATCAGCCTAGCTGCAAATATTGCCGTTTTCAGTGCCTGTGCCACCGTGTGCGGAGCCATGAAAAGTCCCTGGTAAAGCGCTCGATTCTGCCCCAGCGTACAGCCGCATTCCCCTCCGATTCCGGGGACAGTCAGTCGCTGCGCAGCGGCATCTACTAAATCGCCTCGACCGGCAATATATCCACCGGTCGGAGCAAGTCCACCGCCTAAGTTTTTAATTAGAGAACCAACGATCAGGTCTGCTCCAACTTCGGTCGGTTCAATGGCCTCCACAAATTCACCGTAACAATTGTCCACCAGAACCGCTACATTCGGATTATTGTCCTTAATGATCCGGACAAGCTCGCCTATCTCCTGCACCGATAATGTGGAGCGGGTGGAATATCCCTTTGAACGCTGAATCAGTACCGCCTTAACGTGGGGATCACGCACTGCCTCCGCCAGTCCATCCTTATCCGGTGCATTCTTCTTGAGTGGAACCTCGCGGTAGCCAATTCCATAATCCTTTAGTGTTCCACGACCATCTCCACTGATTCCAATCACACTCTGAATCGTGTCATAGGGTGCACCGACTGCGGATACGAGGATATCTCCGGGCATAAGCGCCCCAAAAAGTGCGCAGGCAATCGCATGTGTTCCATTTACAAATTGAATCCGAACCAAGGCGGCCTCTGTATGAAAAATTTCCGCATAGACCTTTTCCAATTCCTCGCGACCCTGATCGTCGTATCCATAACCTGTAGTGCCGGCAAAATAGCCTTCGGCAACACGGCGATTCTGGAACGCCGCTAAAACCTTGCGTGTATTCACCTCTGCAATGCTGTCAATGCGGGCAAATTGTTCTGCAACTGATTTCTGTGCCTCATCTGCCAAGTTTAATACTCGCTCTGAAAATTCCAAACTCATGAAATTAAAAACTCACTTTCCGCCAGTGCCACCGTGAAGCGAACACCAGATTCTATATCACTCAAATCACAAACCTCTATCGGGGCATGAGTATAGCGGCAGGGGATGCATATCCCGCCGGTATAAACTCCGCCTCGATTGCACAGCAAACCGCCGGCGTCAGTTCCACCCGAACGCATCACATCCTGCTGCACCGGAATGTGATTTTCCGCTGCAACACGGTTCATCCACTGAACAACCTCCGGTTGACAAATCACGGAACCGTCCTTCAATTTCACTGCAGAACCCCTGCCAAGTACAGAGGAACAGCAATGGGTACTTCCGGGCAAGTCGTCAGAGCATGTCACATCAACTGCAATGCCAATGTCCGGATCGATTCCAAAAGCTGCAGGACGCACACCACGAACCCCCACCTCTTCTTGCGCCGAAAATACAAAATGCAAGTCGTATTTCGGTTTTTTTATTTGCATCAATGCTAAAATCAGCATCGCACATCCGGCGCGATTGTCCAGATAGTTGGAAAATACTCTTCCGTTTTGCGTCCAAAAGGAACCATCATATACGCAGCTGTCCCCTAACCGAACCATTTTCTCTGCCTGATCCCGATTAGCAGCACCAATGTCAATATAAAGGTCCGTCAACTTAACCGTTCCGTCTTCCTCTTTCTCCTCGGGAACGCTGATGACACCTTTTGTTCCATTCGCAAATACCACTTTTTGCCGCCGTATATCCAGCGGTTCTAAGCCCCCTAATGCTCCAAATCTAAGCCATCCGTTCTCCTCAATGTGGGTAACAATCATGCCAACACTGTCCATGTGCGCTGAAAACATCATCCGTGCTCCGTCTCCACGCTTATGCACAATCAAGTTCCCCATTGCATCTGCTTTTACCTCGTCTGCAAAAGGTGTTACAAGGTTCGCTATAAAACTGCGAATATCAGCCTCGCAACCGGAAGGACCAAATTCCGCAGTTAACTCTTTTAATAATTCTATAACTTCCACACTCAACACTCCTTTGCAATCCGTTGCAAAAACAGGCGGGCAAGATTCAGCATATGGTCAAAATCATCCACTGCGCCAATGCTGGATGGAGAATGAATATTACGAACAGCAGCTGCAATTCCTCCAACACGAACGCCATTTCGGCTGCGTTGAATGGTACGTCCATCAGTGCCTCCGGCAATCATGTGTTTCGTCTGCCACGGAATATGATGCTCGTCGGCCAAATCACGCAGCAATTCAAATAACCCGCGATCATAAATTGTACCCCCGTCCATAAAGGGAATTACAACACCTTTTCCGGGAGAACATACCTGCAAATAGGGCGGAACTCCCGGCAAATCAGATGCCGTGGTTGCTTCCACAACCAAGGCAATTTCCGGCTGAACGGAAAATGCATAACC
>CAVLAO010000029.1:14119-21627 GCA_963660915.1 Bacteroides sp. CAG:927
TGCATAACCAAATGCCCCCCGCGTTCCAACCTCTTCCTGACAGGAAAAAACAAATGTACAGTCCATCGGCAATTTTTCTTTCAATAAGGAAAGCAACACCGCACAGCCAACTCGATCGTCCAAAGCTTTTGCCTTAACCATTCCGGAACCAAATTCTCTCCAGTCCGATACAAACGCAGCAATGTCGCCGGGATGAACTATCTGCTCTGCCTCTTCCGCTGATGAAGCTCCAATATCAAGGTACAGTTCCTTCACTTTGGGAGAACGTTTACGTTCCTCTTTATCCGTCAGATGAATCGGCTTATTCCCTACAACCGCCGGAATACGTGATTTCCCGATTCGGACGTGTTTGCCCAATAAAATCCGTCGATCAATCCCGCCTACGGTATCAAAGCGCAGCATACCATCCTTTTCAATACGGGTAATCATCAGACCAACTTCATCCATATGGGCGGAAAGCAACAGTCGATTGCCCGATGCAATTTCTCCCCGTTTGAAGACAATCAAATTGCCAATTGCATCTGTGCGAATTTCATCTGCGTAGGGCTGTGCCTGTACGGAAATAAAATCTCGCACTTCATCTTCCCAACTGGAAACGCCATCTAACATACACAGATCATGAACAAGATTCAGCATGATGCCTCCCTTTCACTCAAACAGCGTATAAACGCGGCCAAAAGCTGTGCACCCATTTCAATATCTCTCAGATCCATCACTTCCACCGGGGTATGCATATAGCGAAGGGGTAAAGATAACAGCTGCGTTGCAACGCCTTCACGCGCCACCTGAATATCCCATGCGTTGGTGCCTGTGTTTCCGCTCATTATTTCAAACTGCACTGGGATATCATTCGCCTGCGCTGTTTGCTTCATCAATTCTGTCAGCCAACGGGCTAAATTAGGTCCTACTCCGATCACCGGACCACTGCCCAATGCAAATCCGTTATCGTTTGAAACATCTGGCTGCACAGCAAATGTCACATCAACCGCAACAGCATAATCCGGTGCAATTCTCCATGCCGCCGTCGCCGCACCTTCTCCTCCGCTCTCCTCTCTTTCACTTCCCAACACATAGACATCGAACGACAGTTCATCATCTTTTAATAATTCCATCGTTCGCAGAAGCATGCAGAAACAAGAACGATCATCAAGTGCTTTGCCGGCAACTCTTTCCCCTATCAATCGAGAACAACCTTCGTGAAAAACTGCCGCTGTTCCGATTGGATAGCGTTCCTGCGCCTCACGCTGAGATAGGCCGACATCTATACGCAAATCTTCAACACCTTGCGACTGATCCTGCTCTCCCGCCGAAAGCACATGTGGCGGTTTGACTGCAACTACGCCGAATCCCTCCGGCTCGGTCAGGAATCGCACCTCTCGACCCGGTAAAATACGCGGATCAATTCCAACTGTATTAAACCGAAGAAAACCGTCTTCATGCCCGGTAATCATAAACCCAACTTCATCCAGATGGGCATCTAACAGCAGTTTTCGGGGATGTTCCTGTCCGCAACGGCGCAAACCCACCACATTGCCAAGTCGATCGATGGAAACCTCATCTACCAAAGGCTTCAGCAATTCCGACGCTGTATCTGCCACCATTTTTATTCGTCCGGATGGCCCTGACAAACTGCACAGCGTTTGCAACGTTTCAAAGAGCTCCAACAACAATCCTCTCCTTATTGAAGTTCACTCACAATTTTCTTAAAGAAAGTACCTCGTACCATAAAATTTTTAAATTTGTCAAAGGCTGCACTCGCCGGTGAAAGAATGACGATATCTCCCGGCTGCGCTAACGCAGAAGCCGTCTTGACTGCCTCCTCAAAATCATCCACATCATAAATCGGCAAACAGGCAGGATCAAATCCCTTTGCCTGTTCGGTTGCCGCACGAATCTTCGGTGCGGTTGCCCCGGTAAGTACCATAGCCTTTACATGCGCAACAATTTCAGGGCCTAACACATCATATGGAATGTGTTTATCGTAGCCCCCTGCAATC
The DNA here is from genome assembly GCA_963660915.1 of Bacteroides sp. CAG:927. Lineage (GTDB taxonomy): Bacteria > Bacillota > Clostridia > Oscillospirales > Oscillospiraceae > UMGS1766. Next base: position 16,117 of record CAVLAO010000029.1, read on the forward strand.
AGAATGACTTTTTGCTTAAATGAACGCAGGCCGGCAATCGTACGAGACGGACTGGTGCCAATAGAGTCATTGTAGTATTTCACACCATGCAGTTCACGTACCAGTTCAATGCGATGTTCCACCCCACCAAAGGTCTTTGCAAATTTTTGAATTGTCTCATCTTTTACCAGCCCGTCCACTGCGCCGATTGCCGCCATATAATTTTCCACATTATGTACTCCTGGCAACAAGATATCTTCTACCGGAAGCACCGGTCGGGAAACGCCCTGCTTTTTTACACAGATCACTCCCCGCTCAATCACGACTCCATCGTCCATGGGATTTTCTCTTGAAAAAAGCGTCACTTCTCCGGGTGCATCCTTTACAAACGATAGCGTGAGCTCATTATCTCGATTTAGAACCACCTTATCGCTGCTTTTCTGGTGGAGGAAAATATTTTTCTTTGATGCAACATATTCCCCCATTCCTTTATGCACATCAAGGTGGTTTGGTGCTACATTTGTTACCACAGCAATTTCAGGACTGGTCGTCATACGCATAAGCTGGAACGAGGATAACTCTAACACAGCGATATCTTCCGGATGCATATCAAAGGTCTCCGCAAGCAACGGATGCCCGATATTGCCGCCTAAATGAACCCTGTAACCTTCCTGTTCCAATAACTTTGCAATGATTGTTGTCGTAGTTGTTTTGCCATCACTTCCGGTCACGGCAATTTTTTTGCACGGGCAGACATCAAAAAAAACTTCCATTTCCGAAGTGATCTCCGCACCCTTCTCCGCCGCCGCTAAAAAAGCAGGCACATCGGGACGAATACCGGGAGAACGAAAAATCAAGTCTGCATCAATATTTTCCATATAAGTTGCACCGAGATGCAGTTCTACACCCAATGCCTCTAGTTCATCTGCAGTTTCTCCAAGACCTTCCCGTGTATTCTTGTCACAGGCAGTAACCGCTATATGATTGGCGCGCAACATTTTGATCAGTGGGATGTTGCTTACACCGATACCAAATACATATACTTTTTTATCGGAGATAGACTCCAGATAATTTTGTATTGTCATCATTCAATTGCCTCTTTTCCTTGCATTTTCACAAACCTTTTTTATTATATATGTCTAAAGCAGAAAATTCAACACACACATCCACTCATGCAGATTGACTTTTTTTCTCCCTTCCGTTAAAATAATCCAAGCAAGCAGGCTGGACAGCCGCGCGCAAAAGCCCAACGGCCTCGCGTGAGGAAAGTCCGGGCTCCGCAGGGCAAGGATAACGGGTAACGCCCGCCGAAGGCGACTTCAGGACTAGTGCAACAGAGATATACCGCCGACTGTTGGCCAACGCTATGTCAATTGATACGATAGCGAATCTGGCCCCGATCGGTAAGGGTGGAAAGGCGAGGTAAGAGCTCACCGGCTGACTGGGAACAGCTCAGCCCTGTAAACTCTATCCGGGAGCAATACCGTGGAGGAAACATATGGTCGGCCCGGCCGTTTCCGAGGAGGTAGCTAGAGCCTGATGGTAACATCAGGTCGAGATAGATGGCTGTCAAAACAGAACCCGGCTTACAGGTCTGCTTGCGCTTTAAAAGCACTCTGCCAGATAAACTGGCGGAGTGCTTTTGACTTTGTATGTTAAAAAATTCGAGCCGGAGCAAAAGCTCCGGCTCGAACTGTAAAAATTAAAAGTGATAAATTAGAGCAGCTCGTAAATACCAGCAGCACCCATGCCGCCGCCGATGCACATGGTAACCATGCCGCGCTTACCAGCAGTCTCAGGATCACGCAGGTAATCCAGAACCTTGCAGGTCAGGAAAGCACCGGTAGCACCCATGGGGTGACCCAGAGCCATAGCGCCGCCATAGGGGTTAACCTTCTTGGTGTCCCACATCTCCTGGAAGCCGTCCAGTGCAGGATTCTTAACAACGTTCTTCACGCAAGCCATAGCCTGAGAAGCAAATGCCTCGTTCAGCTCGATGACGTCCAGATCCTTAACGGAAGTCATGCCGGCCTGCTTCAGAGCCTCAGGAATCGCATAGACAGGACCCATGCCCATACGGGTAGCATCGCAGCCAGCAACCTGGAAGGCAATCATCTTTGCGATGGGCTTAATGCCGTGCTCAGCAGCGAAGTCGCTGTCCATGATCATAACATAGGAGGCAGCGTCGGTGGTCTGAGAAGAAGTAGCAGCAGTGACCTTGCCGCCGTCTTCCGCAGCAACAAAGCAGGTCTTCAGACCAGCCATCTTCTCCATAGAAGTCTTCAGAGTACCGTCCATCTCAGCCAGAATGCCGTCATCATAATCAACGACAGTGCCGTCCTCCTTGGTGTAGGGGATGATGGAAGGAGCCAGCTTGCCGTTCTTACGAGCCTGAGCTGCACGAGTGTGGGACTCCAGAGCCATCTCGTCCATCTGCTCACGAGTGAAGCCGTAGTCGTTTGCAACGTTCTCAGCGGTCTGACCCATGCTCATGTAGCCGCCGGGATAGTTGTCCATAATCCACTTATCACCATAGGTGGCGAAGTCATAGGGAGTGAAGCAACCGGTCATGTACTCACAGCCGCCAGCAACAGCAACCTTGTACTGACCAGCAGTGATTGCATTGACAGCGGTAGAGATTGCCTGCAAACCGGAGGAGCAGAAACGGTTGATGGTCTGAGCAGGAACAGCGTCAGGCAGACCAGCGCGGTTAACGATCAGACGGGAAGCGTTCATGTTCATCTGGTTGATGTGCATAGCGCAGCCGGTGATGACGTCGCCGATCACTTCGGGATGCTCCTCAATGTAAGGAACCTTCGCAATAACGCCCTTCAGGCAAGCGGCGGAGTAGTCAACAGGATGGACGTCGTGCAGACCACCCTTACGAGCGCGGGTGCAAGCGGTGCGGCCATAGGCCACGATAACAGGATAGCTCATTGTTTTACCTCCAAATTTTTTAGTGGTAGAAAAAAGATTTGTAATGGCTTTTACCAAAAGTCATTATAGCGCATATTAAAACAAATTACCACCGTTTTTTTGAAAAAATTTTTGACTGTATAGATTTATTTTATTAGTGCGGAAATATGGCCTTTATAACAAGAAAGCCCAACAAAAAGGCCGCCTTTATTCATAAATAAAAGCGGCCTTGAAAATCTATTGTTCTGGATCAGTCTTCATCCTGCTCCCAGTTGTGCCAAACGTTCTGAACGTCATCGTCCTCTTCCAGCAATTCGATGAGCTTGGTCATATTTTTGATGTCCTGCTCGCTGGTCAGCTTGATGTAGTTCTGAGGAACCATCTCGATCTGTGCGCTTACAAAGGTATAGCCTTTTCCTTCAAGCGCTGTATTGACCTCGTTGAACACGTCAGGATCCGTGTAGACAGTGAACACATCACCTTCGTTTTTCAGATCGTCTGCACCGGCTTCCAACGCGTCCATCATAACGGCATCCTCATCCAGTTCGCCCTCTTCGTTATCAATCACAATAACACCCTTGCGGTCAAAAGACCAGGACACACAGCCGGCAGCACCCAGATTACCATTGTATTTGTCAAACAAATGACGCACATTCGGTGCGGTACGATTGCGATTGTCCGTCAGCGTTTCGACAATAACCGCAACGCCGGAAGGACCATAGCCCTCGTAAGTCAGGGACTCATAATTATCGGTACTGCCTGCACCCAAAGCTTTGTCAATCGTACGCTTAATATTATCGTTCGGCATATTGGCTGCCTTAGCCTTAGCAATAATAGTTGCAAGACGAGAGTTGTTTTTTGGATCTCCGCTGCCGCCCTGCTTAACGGCAACGATCATTTCCTTTGCGATCTTCGTAAAGGCGGCACTGCGCTTAGCATCCGCTGCACCCTTTGTCTTCTGAATATTATGCCACTTGGAATGTCCGGACATGGGTCATCCTCCTAAAAATAAAATTACATAACATTATATGTATAGCACAATTTTTATCTGCTTGCAAGACTTTCATTGCTTGCCAAAGCCTTTCTGCGATCAATTTCTTTCAAACTGTTCTACCTGGTCTAGCAGAAACTCTTCGATCTCCTTCCATTCCGCTTGTTTTTTTTCATCCGTTTCTCTTGCCTGCTTTAATCCGTTTAGCTGTGTCTGTGTTCTTTGCAACAGCCATTTTATATAATCGAAACGCTCAGGCTGTGCAATCCAGTCCTCTGCCCTGCCGCACCATGCCTGTCCTGCGGATAATGGTTTCATTGTCCCCGCCTGCACCAGCAAAATTGGATACCAACGGTTTCCTTCCCGCACAACCTGCTCCTTTTGAATGGAATAGCCATGTTGCACCAGAAAATTACGCAATACATGTTGCGTGCTCTGCGGCTGCAAAATAAACAGATGTTCCTGCCGCATCCAGGGCGCTTCTTCCAAAATATGCGCGATGGTTTCTCCACCCATACCGGCGATTGCAATCACGTTACACTGGTTTGCTTCGATTTCTGTTAATCCATCGCACAGACAGAACCGGATTCTATCTGTAACTCCATATTCCTTTGCTGTACGTCTTGCATGTTCCAAAGGTCCTGAACGTATATCCGCAGCAATAGCAGTCAAAATCCTGCCTTCTAAAAGTAACGACACCGGCAAATATGCATGATCTGTCCCGATATCCGCCAGTCGAGCATTCATTGGAATCCAATCCGCCACAGCCCGCAGACGTGGTGACAATTCTAATTTCATTATAATCTCCTGTGCAAGAAAAAGAAGGCAACGCCATGCGATGCCTTCCTTCTGTTTCATCTCAGTCTGTAACCTGCTTGTTTAGCTCTTCCAGCAGTGCATCCGGGTCTACACCGTGAACCATGCACGCCTCCTCAACGGTCTCACCGCGAGAAGACGGGCATCCCAGACAATGCATTCCAATGGAGAGAAACAGCGGCGCAGTCTCAGGTGCAATATCCAAGATGTCGCCGATAATTGTGTCCTTTGTAATCTTAGCCATAAAACGGCCTCCTTACTGATATAGTGGGTTTATTATACCTATTCTTTCGCTGCATTGCAAGCAAAAACCGGAAACATTTTGTGCCGCACGTCGCAGTCTACTGGATAACCATCAACAGCGTTCCTATCACAATCATAGTCAATCCCATCAATGCTTTTCCTGCCAATCGTTCTTTTAGCACAATACGGGAAAATCCGATGGAAATTAAAATGCTCAGTTTATCAATGGGAACAACTACACTCGCCAGCCCATCCTGCAGCGCCTTATAATAACACAGCCAGGAACCGCCTGTCGCCAAGCCTGACAAGCAAATAAATCCAATCTCACTTTTGGGAACTGACTTTATCTCTGTCTGTTTCCCTTTGATTCCAACAATAAGCCACGCCATAATCAAAACGACACAGGTTCGAATGGCTGTTCCAAGATTTGATTCCACTCCGCTGATTCCCAGTTTCCCTAAGATTGAGGTTAGGCTTGCAAAGAAAGCAGATAAAACTGCGTAAATGATCCCCTTTTTTCCGTTTTCCGCTTTTGCTGTACCCGGTTTCCTCTCAATCATCAGCAC
>CAVLAO010000030.1:0-6516 GCA_963660915.1 Bacteroides sp. CAG:927
TACCAGTACAGGCTTATAAACAAACAGCAACTTTTTGTTTTTATATCACAACTTAATCGTTAAAATGCACAAATGATGATTTGACAGTGATATAATAGTGCGTTAAAATGCATATGTTAATAGGTTTATCAAAGGGGGCTGGTTATAAATGGACCTGTACCAGTTGGATTGTTTTCGTGTTGTTGCAAATATGCAGCATATTAGTAATGCTGCACTGGTGCTTGATATCACGCAGTCTGCGCTCAGCAAAATTATAAATCACGTAGAAGATTATGCGGGAACCCCCTTATTTGATCGAGTAAAGGGCAAAATATATCTAAATGAAAGTGGCATTATTTTTAAAAATAGTCTTGATAAGATGTTTGAATCTCTGAATTCCGGTCTGGAGGAGCTGCGTGCAAGCCCTCAATTTCAACATTACCAGGTCTATGTGGCCTCCAATGCGGACAGCTTACTGTTTCATGTTTCTGAGGACTACTTTTCCACACATCCGGATACAAATATCAAATATTCAGTCATGAGTCCGGACCAGATCCGAGATGGATTCTTACATGGAAAGTTGGACATTGCTCTGACAACCTATCCCATGTTACTGGAATCCGGAGTTGTGTGGGAGCAATTAGCGCAGGAAGAACTTCTGTTAGTGGCAGCCGGGAATGGCCCCTATGCCGGACGAAAAACAATTTCGTTTCCCGAATTGAACGGTGTGGAAATCATGTGCGAAAGTTTGGGCGGTGACCTGCGTACGCTGGTTGACCGATGTTGTGCAAAAGCAGGATTTCACGCCAATGTGGTGTTGGAAAGTAACATTGGATCTGCTATTGGCTTCCACAGCGGACTTCAACGCGCTGTCTGTTTTATGCCTGCACACCGTTATATGCAAATTGTCCAAACAATGAAGAAAACATCCACCGGCATGCCCGATAAGAAGCGTATCCTGCCGGTGGCACTTCGTTTGACCGATCCAACTCCGATTCGGGTCACAGGAATCGCACGAAAAACAGAAGGAACACTCTCTCCTCAGGCGCAAAGCATGTATGAATATCTGATCCGATACTTCACGCAACTCAACACAGAAACAGAGCAGTTCATGCGGTCAAATTTTGCAGAATAAGAAAATATTTTTAAGCGGCACTTCCGTCCTTCGCGACGGGAATGCCGCTTTTTACTTCATTTTTAGTGTACTATAGACAAAATATAATTTGTTTTTTTGTCATATTAGTTCATTATGACGTTGCGGACTATATTCATTCCACAACATCATTTTACATTGGTTCCATCGTGCTTTACACTAAATACCAGAGGACAGCAATACAGCTGCAAACAACAATGACAACAAGGAGTGATATTATGGGAAATCAGCAATACACTGCAGAACAGTTGGCACAACGATTTGTAGATCAACGCGAGATTCAGAACGTGATCGGTAAATACGTATTCACCACCATGATCTGCAAAGATGCCGACGTGGTCTCCCGCTTCTGGGCAAAAAAAGCCGACTCCCCCTGCCTTGGCTTTAACAATGGTTGGTACATCGGTTTAGAGGCAATTGACGGATATTATCAGGCCGTTTCCAACAACACCGCTATCCGTTCTAAAACGATTCAGGCTAAGTTTCCTGAAAAGCTAGACAAACTTAGCGATGAGGAACTATACGGTACTGGCTCCATGAATGTACGTCCCTTGACCACTGTTTTGGTCGAAGTTGCCGGAGACGGAAAAACAGCTAAAGGTTTGTGGCAGGTGATGGGTGTGGACAACGACATTACCGCGTATGGGCCTCTTTCGATTTGGCACTGGGGCTGGTTAGCCGCTGACTTTGTATTGGAAGATAACGAATGGAAAGTCTGGCATCTGCAAATGTTGGATGAAATCGTCACTCCGGTTGGCACCAAATGGACGGAGGAAAATCCATATCCTGTACTTCCGGAGTTCTCCGCCTTGGCGGATTTAAAACTTCCTGAGCCAACTAATCCCTGTACGCTATACTCCGCTTATAGCACTCAGCGGCCGCCTATGGCTCCGCCGGAGGCCCCTGTTCCCTACACAACATTTGCCGACACCTTCAGCTATGGTGCCTGAGAGGAGGAGAGAACAGAATGAAACAGTTTACTTCTGAAGAGCGCATCCGTCGCGTGTGGGATCGGGAAGAGGCAAAAGCCGTTCTCTGCCGCCACGCTTACTTTGAAGCTGCCAACCGCAGGAACAACAGTCTCGAGCAGCTCTGGGTACAGGAACCCGAGCACCAGGCAACCGCCTCTTATGGCAAAAACTGGGGTTATTATGTTGGCATGGATGCGATCCACAGTTATTATGTAGAGAAAAATCCCATCGGTGCACCCGGTACAAACATCTGCCATCCCGTTGCAACGATCTGCATTGAGGAGGCTGAGGACGGAAAGACCTGCCAAGCAATGTGGTATAACGCATCCTACGAAACTCGCATGGTAAACGGTACTCTCACTCCTTTGTGGATTGCTGAAAAATGCAGTGCAGATCTCATCAAAGAAGGCGATGATTGGAAGATCTGGCACATGTTCATCGGCGTGGATATGCAATGTGAAGCTTCTGAAAATTTCAAAGCACAGAAGGTTGATCTCCCTGTTGAGGAAAACCCTGTTGCTGTCGAATTTGGAACACCGAATCTTGCAATGGACGCCTATGTCACGCGGTATAACTACTACGATTACCCCAGTATTCCGGCTCGCTATGAATCCTTCCAGGACAAGGGAAGCAGTGGTCCAAAGGGTAATCCAAAGTATCAAGGCTAAAGGAGGGTGCGACAATGAACAAGAAAAACATGACTTTTGAACATATGGTCGATGTGGCAGAGGCCTGCCAGGCATGCGAAAACCTTCAGGGTGTTCACGCCATCCTCCATGCCGCCGGTCAGACAGAGGAAGAGATTGAAACCATGTGGTCAAAACGGGAGGACTGCTGGTGGTCTCATAATTTTGGTGGAATGAACTCCCGCAACGCAGTCATCCGCGGCTGGGCAAATGGTTTGGCAGCTAACTCACGTTTCTGGTACTCCCTGCTCATCAAAGCTTACCCGGAGGTTGAGGGAATGGATCCTCGTCCATTAATGGAATGTGCAGTGCACATGCTGGCCTCCAGCATCATCGAAGTCGCCGACGACGGTCAAAGCTGCCGTTGCTCCTGGTACACACCCGGTGTACTGTTCAGCAACCTGAACTGGGATGAGCAGAAGGACGGTATCTGGATCTGGGAACGCTACGGTAATGATTTTGTCAAGGAAGACGGCGAATGGAAGATCCTGTCCCAGCATGTTTGTAATGACAATGGCGGGCCGTTTGATGCCGGCAACTGGGCGCATTCAGCTTATATGAATGCAATCACGCCTCCTCCCCCGCGCAAACCGCCGATGAACGATGCCGGCGAGACGCCTCCCGCTCCTATCTCTGATACACCATTGTACTACTCCGGCTATAGTCCATTGCAAGCGCCTCAGAACTCCGTGCCCTGGCCTTCTCCTTATGATACGCTAAAACGAGATGAAAACTCTTACTGCATGCCTTTCGCCCACGGTGAGTACGAGCGATCCTATCCAATTCCTGATCCCAGCGGAATGCATAACTGAGAATAAAAGAAAACCCCAGACAAGAGGTGTTTCTCAACATGAATGAAACCACAGCGGCAGTTCGTGAAATATCGTTCCCACTACCAATTGCAAAACATCCAACCGAGTGGACGCCGGAACAGATCTTCGCTACACTGCAAAAATTGAAGCAAATGTGCAGCAAAGCAGAAGTGGTGCATCTGGATTGTGATTCTAACGTTCCAAACAGTGAAAATCCAATTATCTGGCCACTGTGTGCAGCGGCGATTGCCATCGCACCAACCTGTCTGCAACTCAGAGGACGAGATGTACTTGGGGAACACCAACTGATCTGCACTCCATTTCCCATTGACGCCGGCGGCTGCGATTGCGGCATTGAAATTGAAGTCCACGAAGTAACAAAGCGCGCACTTGCCATTGTGACCATTGATCCGGTACGTTTTGATTACCTTCGTTACGATTCGATTGTTGCACCGCCGGTGACAAAGGGAATGCAGGTTATTCTACGCGGCAGTCTACCATTGCCGGTGGCTGTAGCGCTGGCACTAAGCTATGCGCCGGATGCAGAAAGTGTCTGGGTTCAGGAGCGTATCCGTTCCGGGCCGGATGTATGTGTTTTTTCCCGCAACCCGGAATATCTGGGGAGCTTCGCTAATGAAGATTTTACAGTGATCAGGAGGGGCCGAAATGAGTGAGACCATTTTGGAGGTACAAAATCTCCGAACTTATTTTTACAACGGAACATCAGAGCTGCGTGCTGTGGATAACCTGTCCTACTCAGTTCACAAAGGAGAATGCGTAGCTATTATCGGTGAATCCGGTTCCGGCAAGTCTGTGTCTGCACTTTCCGTGCTCCGTCTTGTGCCTTATCCTCCCGGACTTATCATGGGCGGAAAGATCCTCTTTCATGGACAGGATTTGATGGAGTTGGATGATGCCCAGATGCAGAATCTGCGAGGTAACAAGATCAGTATGATCTTTCAGGAAGCTTCCACAGCATTGAACCCATTGTTTACCATTGGTGACCAGATCTCCGAGTCCCTGATCCGGCACAAAGGAATGCGCAAAGATGAGGCGATGAAGAAGGCCGTTTCTTTGCTTAGCGATGTAGGAATTCCGAATCCTGAACAGCGCGTGAAAGAGTATCCTCACCAGTTTTCCGGTGGTATGCAGCAACGTGCTATGATTGCCATGGCAATGAGTTGCCAACCTGAACTGCTCATCGCAGATGAACCAACTACAGCACTGGATGTTACCGTTCAAGCTCAAGTGTTGGAACAATTGAATAAGCTGCGTCGCGAGAATAACACTGCACTCATTATCATCACCCATAACCTGGGTGTAGTGGCGCGCTATGCAGACACAGTAAAGATTATGTATGGCGGTAAGATTGTAGAAGAAGGCAATACCTTTGAAATTTTCCGCAATCCCCATCATCCATATACGCTTGGTCTGCTGCGCGCAGTACCTCGACTGGACTTGCCCCGCAGCCACGGTCTGCATACGATTGAAGGCGAACCGCCAAACATGGCTAAGGTACCGCCAAACTGCTGTGCTTTTCATTACCGCTGCAAATATGCTACAGAGGAGTGTCGTTGTCAGAGACCCGAACTGACAGAAGTAGCAGCAGAACATCGTTGTGCCTGCTTCCACATGGAAGATACAACCGCAGAACGAGAGGAGGTGTGTGTCCGATGATCTTGAACAAGTATTCTCAGAATACCAAGGAACTGCCCATTGATCCGGTTATCACAGAGTCTATCGAGCAGGATATTGCGCAACAGCCTGAAGTGAAGGCAACTGACACCATTCTGACGGTTACTGATCTGAAGATGCACTTCCCGGTAACAAAAGGTTTACTGAAACGACAAATTGGCGCAGTCAAAGCTGTAGACGGTGTCTCTTTCTCTATCCGTCGCGGTCAAACCCTTGGCATTGTCGGTGAATCTGGTTCCGGTAAGTCTACTGTAGGAAACTGTGTCATGCGCAATTATGATATCACATCCGGCAAAATCGTCTTCAATGGTCAGGACATCACCCACACAGCCCATCGGGAACTTCGAAAACTTCGCAATACCTTACAGATGATCACGCAGGATCCTTTTGCCTCTCTCGATCCAAGAATGACCATCCGTCAGAGCATATTAGAGGGCGTTCGTATTCAACATTCCTATCCGCGCAGCGAACAGGATGATTTAGTGACACGTATGCTGGAGCTTGTGGGACTTAATCCGTTATTTGCCGACCGATATCCTCATGAGTTCTCCGGCGGCCAGCGACAGCGCATCTCTATTGCACGAGCCCTAGCACTCCAGCCATCCTTTATTGTTTGTGATGAAATTGTCTCTGCATTGGACGTTTCCATTCAGGCACAGGTTGTCAATCTGATGATGCACATTCAGGAAGAATTGGGACTGACGTACATCTTTATTGGTCATGATCTTTCTGTCGTCCGGCATATCTCAGATCAGGTTGCCGTGCTTTATCTGGGAAAAATCGTGGAATTGACAAGCAGTGACGAGTTATATGCACAACCTTTGCACCCCTATACACAGGCGTTAATCTCAGCAGCGCCGATCCCAGACCCAGTTGTAGATCGACAGAGAGAACGCATTCTTCTTGATGGTGAGATCCCCTCCCCCATCAATCCTCCAAAGGGATGCAATTTTTGTACTCGCTGCCGCTATGCAGATGAACGCTGCCGAACAGAAGAACCGGAATTCGTCGATGTGGGCTGCGGGCACTATGTAGCTTGTCATCGCGTTACATCTAAGTGAAAGGATTGGTGCTATATGGGACGATATATTGCAAAACGTGTTCTGCTATTGATACCAGCCATTTTTATGGTGTGCGTGATTGTATTTGCTCTAATGCGCATGGTTCCCGGTGATGCAGTTGACAGCATCATCTATAAGTACAGCAGCATGGGCATTTCC
>CAVLAO010000030.1:6554-9795 GCA_963660915.1 Bacteroides sp. CAG:927
TTTCCTGCGACCGTGAATCCGTTGAAGCTCAGTTGGGACTGGACAAACCGGCAGTCGTTCAGTTTTTCTCCTGGTTTAAAGGCGTTTTAACCGGTGACTTAGGTGACTCCCTGTTTGAATACGAGTCTGTCGGTTCTATCATTGCACGCCAACTGCCGGTAACGCTGGAGCTCGGCATTCTGACTTTGATCTTTAGTTGTTTGCTCTCCATCCCAATCGGTCTGTTCTGCGCAGCAAAGCAAGACAGCATTCCCGATTACGTGTTCCGCGTAATTTCCATTCTGCTTGTCTCTATCCCTGTATTTTGGATTGCTACCATGGTAATTATCTATCCTGCGCTGTGGTGGCACTACGCACCGCCCACAGAATATGTAAGCTTTTTTAAGAATCCACTGAAAAACATGCAGATGTTCATTGTTCCCGCTATCTTGGGTGCATTGATGCAAGCCGGAATCCAGATGCGTTCTGTTCGAACCATGACACTGGAGGTCATGCGATTGGACTATATTCGTACTGCATGGGCAAAAGGCATTAAAGAAAGAGTTATTCTGCTTAAGCACGCTTTCCGCAATGCTATGATCCCTGTTGTAACCATGATCGGTGGTGCAGCAGCCAGTATGATCGGCGGTTCCGTTATCATGGAGAGTGTATTCAACATTCCCGGCATTGGTCAGCAGGTCATCACTTCTCTCGGCGCTCGTGACTATCCTGTCGTACAGGGCTGTGTGCTGGTATTCGCCATCTTTGTTATGGTCGTCAATCTGTTGGTCGATGTATGCTACAAGTGGATTGATCCCCGTATTACCCTGGAGTAAGGAGGAGAAGGCAATGAATGAAATCACCGATAAAAAGGCCGGCCTTGCACCGAAACCTCCCAAACGCAATAAGCCAAAGGGAACTTTTCTAAAAGATTTGTTCCGGAAAAAGCCTCTTGGTGCCGCAGGCATGATCATTCTGATTTTGTTGGCTCTGATTGCGATTTTTGCAGATTACCTGGCTCCTTATCCTATGGTGAACGGAGCAATGCAAATCGATGTATTGAATAAACTGCAGGCGCCCTATTTTCTCCTATCCTCCGCAAAAAAAGCTCTCGTTTCAGAGGTTCACCTGTTGGGTACTGACAGTCTGGGGCGTGATGTACTCAGCTATCTGATTTATGGCGCCCGCACCAGCGTAATTCTTTGCCTGTGCTGCACCGTTATCTCTACCCTTGTATCATTGGCAATCGGAACGCTGTCTGCTGTCATTGGCGGCTGGTTTGATCTGCTGATTCAGCGTCTGGTGGATGCATGGCTCTGCATTCCCTCCATGTTGATCCTTTTGATTCTGATGTCCATGTTGGGTTCCGGAATGCCTCAATTGATCTTCGCCCTATCTGTCCCCGGTGGTATTGCCGGCTCACGCATCATCCGTTCCGCTGCAATGTCTGTTAAGGACAGCGGCTACGTGCGCAGCGCCGGACTGCTTGGCGCAGGTGCATTGTGGAAGACCGTACGCCACGTTGTTCCTAATATTCTGCCTCTCATTATCACAAACGCCGCCGGCAGTCTTGGCAGTGTGGTTCTAATGGAAGCAAGTCTTAGTTTCTTGGGCTACGGCGTTGATCCTGCGACACCCAGTTGGGGCTATATGATTACGCAGCAGGGCAAGCCTAATATGTATGTTGCTCCTTATCTGGCTATCTGGCCCGGTGTATGCATCTCTTTAATGGTATTCTCTGCCAGCATGTTTGGTGATGCCGTTCGTGACCTGATGGATCCTCGTCTCAAGGGCGGCGTTGGCAGCTATAGTACAAAGAAACTAAAGAAGGTTGCTTTAAAGATGCAGCAAAAGATGGACAAAATTCGTTCCACCGCAGCTTGACGCAGGCTGCAATAATATAAGCGCAAAAGCGTAAAAAGAAGAAGGAGGCCCCTCGCAATGAAGAAACATGTTACCCGTTTGACCTCATTGTTGCTTGCACTGGTCATGTGCAGTGCACTCGTCGCCTGCGGCAGCAATGACGCTGGCTCTACACCCTCCGGCTCCAGTCAAAGTTCTGCATCCAGCACAGCCGCAGACACCAGCGAACCTACCTATGGTGGCACGCTAACCATGTACTACCACGAATTTTACAACTACTATGATCCTGCAATGCCGACCAGTTACAGCTATGCACTCTGGTTGGAAAGCCTGTGGGCAATGGATTGGACCAGTGACTATGCCTATGACAGTGCTTACTGGACCTACAAGAATGTTGCCGGTCAGATTGCTGATAGTTGGGACGTCGCCGATGACTACTCTACCCTGACCGTTCATCTGCGCGAAGACGTTTACTTCCAGGACAAGGAACCCTTCAATGGCCGTCAGTGCGTAGCCTCCGACGTTAAGTATACCTACGATCGTCTGCTTGGTCTGGGCAGTGGCTGGGATACCCCCGTCGAATGTGAAATGAACTGGCCCTCAGAGTTGTTCATGGTTGACAGCGTTGAGACTGACGGCGATTATACCGTTATCTTCCATTTTAATACTGCAACAGAGGTAGCTTTGAACACATTTATGACAACTGTAATTAATATTACAGGCCCTGAATGGGACAGCTGCCCACAAACCTGGGAGTATGCATGCGGCACCGGTCCCTATGTTCTTGACGATGTCCAGGTCGGTACCAGCATGACTTTCAGCAAGAATGAAAATTATTACGATTATGATGAGCGTTATCCTGAAAACAAGCTCCCCTATCTGGATGGCATCAAGTTGGTGCACATTGATGACTCTTCAAACACACTGTCTCAGTTTATGTCCGGTTCTCTGGATTGGATCGGCTCTACCACCGCTGTGCTGAATTCTTCCGAACTGGCTCAGCTCCGTGGCGCTATGGATAGTTCTAGCTATACTGAGTATGTCTATAATACCGCTCCTCCTGCTGCAATTTCTCTGAAATGCAACCAGGAGCCCTTCAGTGACATCCGTGTTCGTAAGGCACTGCAGATGGCAATTAATGTCGACGCAATTCAGGCCGGTTACTACAGTTTGGACGGCGATGTCATAATCCCCGGTGTTTGGTCAACAACTCTGACAGACTTCACCTCCGTGAACGATTGGAGCGATGAACTGAAGAGCGAATATCAGTACAACCCGGAAAAGGCAAAAGAACTGTTAACTGAGGCTGGTTATCCCAATGGCTTCGAATTCACTGTAGCTCTGGCACCCAATGCCGATACGGATCTGTTCGTTTTGGTCAAGACAGAATTGGCCGAGA
>CAVLAO010000030.1:9805-19126 GCA_963660915.1 Bacteroides sp. CAG:927
AGATCGGTGTTACCATGAACATTGAGCAATGCGCTGAAATCATGGAAACAATCAGCATTTCCAGCAACCCTGATGACACCCGCCAGGTCAGCGGCAGCCATGGTGGCAAGGATGGATTCGCAATTATCAAGATGACTACCACATCCGATGGCGCAAACTATACTTACCAACACGGTAACCAGGAGTATGAGGCTGCAGTCAAAGGTTATGAACAGGCTACTACATTGGCCGAGCAGGCATCTTACGCAAAGCAGATGGATCAGATCTTTGCTGAACAGCACTGGAGCATCGCGCTCGGTGGCTACAGCCAGCTGAATGAATTTATGTCTACTCGTGTTCACGGCTACAGCGGACAGAAGTTGACTGTCAATCAGTACCGTCGCACTGTAGTTGCCCGCCTTTGGGTTGACCAGGAAAGCTAATTCTTTCTAAAGATTACCTGTTCTAAATTATCAACAGCGGAGACAAATACTCTTACTTGTGCCTCCCCTGCCGATACAGACACATAGCATCTTAAAACCTGCGCTGTGATGGCAATGTCATCCCAGCGCAGGTTTCTGCTTTTAGCATGAAATACGAAACGCCGCAGTCCCGAAGGCCTGCGGCATTCCGTATTTGGAAAAGGGAGAAGAAAGCAAATTAAACTTCGTTGTCCAAGGCATCCACGCCTTCCGCGCCGGTACGAACACGAATGACGTTTTCGACATTGTAGATAAAAATCTTGCCGTCGCCCATGTGCCCAGTGTACAGGGCCTTCTTGGCGGTCTCAACAACCTTCTCAACAGGAACAGTGGAGACAACGATATCCACTTGAACCTTCGGTAACAGAGTCATCACAACAGGAGCGCCGCGATAGTACTCTGTCTTGCCTTTTTGCGTGCCGCAACCCATAACCTGAGTTACCGTCATACCTGCCACGCCAATTCTGGACAGCTCTGCCTTCAGCGCATCAAAGCGACCGGCATTTGCAACAATTGTAATCTTGGTATAACGGCCATAGCTTGCAGGAGCCAAACCGGTAGGCGCGGGCTGATCGACGTGAGTCACAGGAACTGCAGCAGCCTCGGGGATGTCGCCCATTTCAGCACGTTCATCAGAAGGCAGACCCAACAGGTTGTCATTGATCGTGAAGTCTGCGTAAGCAGATGGCAGACCATGCTCGGTCAAGTCAAGGCCCTTAATCTCTTCTTCCTCAGAGCAACGCAAGCCAACTGTCTTCTTAATGATCAGGAAAGCCAAGGACATCATCACAGCAGTGTAGGCACAGATCGTAATAACACCGAGCAACTGAACTCCCAATTGATGGATACCGCCGCCGTAAAACAGGCCGTTTTCCATATCAAACAAACCAACTGCAATCGTGCCCCACATACCATTGGCAAAATGTACACCCACAGCACCAACAGGATCATCAATATGAAGCTTCAAGTCAAGAGTTTCTACAACTACATCGACCAGAATACCGGAAACCAGACCAATGAAAAATGCGCCAATACCGTCAACAACATCACAGGGGGCAGTGATGGCAACCAAACCGGCAAGGGAAGCATTCAGGCACATAGATACATCCGGCTTACCATTCTTGATCCAGGTAAAGATCATGCAGGTAACTGTTGCCGTTGCGGGAGCAATTGTAGTGGTGCTGAGGATCTTAGCCAACTGAGTAGAATCCGCAGCTGCAGCACCGTTAAAGCCATACCAGCAGAACCACAGGATAAAGCAACCCAGTGCACCCAATGTAACGGAGTGGCCTAAGATAGCTCGGGACTGCTTCTTACCATTCTTATCAATATAATACTTGCCCAGACGCGGCCCAAGGAAGATGGCGCCAATCAGAGCAGTCAGGCCACCAACCATGTGGATCAGAGCAGAACCAGCAAAATCGTGGAAGCCCAGCAAAGCCAACCAGCCTTGGCTGTTCCAAGCCCAACCAGCTTCGATAGGATAAACGATTGCGGAAATAACACCGGAATAAATGCAATAGGATACGAACTTGGTGCGTTCAGCCATAGAACCGGAAACAATCGTTGCAGCAGTAGCGCAGAAAACCAACTGGAAGAAGAAGTTTGTCCAGTTAAAGTTTGCAAAGTCGGTGAACATCTGGTATTCAGGTCTACCAATCAGCCCAAAGAAATAGTTCTCGCTATTCATGATGCCGTAGCCGAGCCCCATGAAAACGATTGTACCAATACAAAAATCCATCAAGTTCTTCATGATGATGTTGCCGGCATTCTTTGCACGGGTAAAACCCGTTTCGACCATTGCAAAGCCACCCTGCATGAAGAAGACGAGAACGGCACCTACAAGGTACCATACACTCATATCCATAACAAAAGCCTCCAAATACGATTTGGGCGCACATCCCACTGATCGGGTGGAATGCACGCCTTTGTGCCAACAATTCTGTTCAGTTGCAACCAACAAAATAAGCGCTGCAAGATTTCTCTCTCAATCTCGCAGCGCCCTTGCTGTTATGGCTATAGTATAGCGCAAAAATGCAATTTGTCAATCGCTAAAATTCATTTTATCGGTTTTGCACCAATTCTGATTCGTTTATTATCCCAATTTGTGCATTTTTGATTGCATTCTACGTATAAAGCTGATTGTACCAAGAGCAAAGCAATTAACAAACAAAAAAGCACAATCTCGTACGAAATGTTGCGGGATTGTGCTTTCTTATCTATGACGATGATCAAATTAAAGCTTTATAACGCCTGCTCCCCTGAATAAGGAACGTATCCTTCTCGCAAACTGATGCGAGTTTCCGCACAAGTGCTTTCCTGCTTCACTAACTGCATACATAAGGTTCTGTCTCGCTGCAGCATAGCATCGACAAGCCGGGAATGTCCCTGTAACAACACATTCACATCTGTGCACTTCCAGTCAAGCGTCAATGCACGACGAAGCTGATTCAGCACATTGTTCAGAGTAGATACCAAAATAGGATTTTTACTGAGTCCTGCCAGCGCAATATGAAAATCAAAATTCAGCTGGCTGTACTGAAGATAGGGCTCCAGTTCTCCCTGCTCCACTCTCTTTTCTGCTAGCTCACGCAATTGAATAAGTTCATCGTCACTAGCCGTTTGGACTGCAATATCCACCGCTGCACTTTCCAGAATGGATCGGAATTGGAAAAGGTTCTCAAGTTCCCGCATCGAGAACCGCTTGACAAGGTAACCCCTATGGGGCAACTTTTCCACCAGGCCCTCTTGGCAAAGATAGTTCAGAGCCTCTCTCGCCGGAGTTTTACTCACTTGAAAGCGCTCCGAAACCTCTCCCTCTGTAATCAATGCAAACTCATCGAAGCGGCAGTCAACAATGTCTTTTCTTAACTGCATTAAAATTTGTGCTGTAATCGAACTCTTCGCCACCAACATCATCACCAATCAAAATGGTATTTTTAGCCTTACCGAATGCCGCTGGTACGATAATCCCAGCCCATTGCATCCAGCTCCTCAATTGCCTCAACACAGGCATCCACAAGAACTTTTGCCATCTTCTCGCCTTTTTCCGGAGTAGCCTTTGTCGGATCACCAGTCGCTGCACAGTTTGTCAGCTCGGAGAAATCCCACTTAATGTCAACATACTTAGGTAGCTTGTCCGGCACATAGCCCTTCGCCAGTTCAGGCTCACACCACTGGGGGTAGAGATAATAGGCAATAGAGCTTTCCCCTTCTCCAGCATGACCAAGACCATTCCATACTTCAAAGGTGTCCTCCGGCAACAATTCGCCGGCAGTTACCCACCACTGAGGTAAAGAGGCAATGCGTGCTTCGGGATAGTTCTCTTTAATCTTTCGAGACGCAATCTCAATAGGAGCGATATTGCCGTCATGACCATTCATCAGGAAAATGTGATTGATACCATTGCGAATGCAGGACTCAACAATGTCATAAATCACCTGCGTACATGTGTCATAACCCAGTGTCAGTGTAAACGGGAAGGTATCATAATGAGCACTGTAACCTACAGTAATCGGCGGCAGAACCAGAAGGCCCTTAACACGGTCAGCCACTTTGCAGGAAAGCATGTAAGATACAAGGGTATCGGTTCCGGAGGCCAGATGTGGGCCATGAGCTTCACAAGATCCAATTGCCAGGATCGCCTTGTCAAAGCCGCCGTTATTGACCTGATGAGAGGTCAGCTTCATCAATTCATTGTTTGCCATACATTAAGATCCTTTCTCCATAATATATTCTATTTGGTGAGCGGAAAATACAAGTCTGCAGCAGCGGCCGAGATAATCGGTCGCTGCTGCTGAGATGACGCAATTAGTAGTTTGCCTGGAAGGTCAGAGCACCGTCCACAGCCTTGGTGACCACAACGGTCTTATCCGGCACATGGTTGTCAGCGGTGAAGCTGATCGTACCGGTCACGCACTGCAGATTCTGAATCTTCTCCAGATTGCTGCGAATATTGGATGCAGTCACATCGTCGCCGCACATCTCGATAGCCTTAAAGATAACCTGAGCGGAATCATAGCCCAGAGCCGCAAATGCGTTCTCAGGTGCATTGCCGGTATACTCTGTGTATGCAGAGATGAAGTTCTGAACAACCTCGCTCTTGTCATCGGCAGAGTAGTGGGTGCAGGCATAAATATCCTGGTTTGCCTTATCGCCAGCCACGCCCCACAGATCGGTGTCCCAGCCATCGCCGGAAATCATAGGAGCAGTAACGCCGGCGCTGCGGAACTGATCGATAACAGTGGATGCGTCGTCAGGACCGGTTGCCATGAACATAACGTCAGCCTCACCGTTTGCCTGATAACGAGCAATCTGAGCAGAGAAGTCATAGTCGCCAGAGCTAAAGTTATCCGTCAAAACAACCTTGCCGCCCAGTTCTTCAAACTTCTGAGTGAAGTAATCCGACAGATGCGTGGTGAAGGACATAGACTTATCCGTCAAGACATAAGCAGTACGTGCGCCCAGAACATCATAGACATAGCCGGCAGCTGCATATGCATCAACATCATCACCGAAGGCGGTCAAAAATGCGCAATCACCGACGGTAGACGGGATATCGGGAGTCGTTGCGCCGGAGAACACAATGGGAACTCCAGCTTCTTGTGCAACAGCACCGGCAGCGTAAGCATAATCACTGTCGGACAGACCGGCAATCGCAACAACGCCGTCGTTATCAATCAGCTTCTTGGCATTGTTTGCGCAAACCGTCTGATCCGTCTGGCCATCATAATAGACTGCTTCAATCTTATGACCATTGATTCCGCCGGCCTCATTGATCTGCTTTACTGCCAGTTCAAAGCCCTTCTGCTCAGGAGCATCCAGAGAGGCCTGATCACCGGTGATATTGAAGATACCACCGATTTTAATGGTATCACCGGATGCTGCAGCCTCATCGCTTTTGCTGGATGTGTCTGCCTTGCTGCTGCTAGCAGCGCCGCCCTCAGAACCGCAGCTTGCCAGTGCGACGCACATAGCTAAAGCCAGCACAAGGGCAATGAGTTTACTAACTTTTTTCATAATCTTTCCTCCTTGTGTTTTATGGAAGATATTTATGCAAACGCAAAATGCATTGGCACCAAAGACATAGGCAGTATTACTGCTTCTTCTTTCCCCGAAATAGATTTTTAAATCCTTCCGCGAGTTTTTGATACTCATCCTTCTTAAACAATGCCAGATAAGTATCTTTGGAGAACCAACTCTCCAAAATGATCTCACTGTTGCCCATTAATCCCTGCCGACGGAAAATAATCAACAAAATCAGCAATAACGCCATAATAATGTTGCTCAGGCCAAACATAGCCGGTAATTTGATTCCGGCAATCTTTAAGCCACTTTCTAGGGGAGCAAGGAATTCAGGAATGACCGTAAAGAAAATTGCACCCAGAACAGAGCCGCTCAACGATGACATGCCGCCGATGATGCTGATCTCCACAATATCAAAGCTCTTGGTAAAATAGAAACCGGCACTGGAAATAGCCGTCAGATAGTGGGCCCACAGGCCGCCGCCGACGCCCGCAAAAAATGCGCTGATTGCAAAACAGGTAATTTTCTTTTTTGTCAAATTAATGCCTAACGTTTGCGCTGCCACAGGATCATCCCGCATGGCAATTAAACCACGTCCATAACTGGATCGGATAATACGAAACAGAAGGAACATTGTGATGACTAGTGCAACGTAAACTGTAATCATATTGCTCTTCGCCGGAATACCGTTCAATCCGCGGGAACCATTTGTCCAGCCCTCCTGATTGTCGATCACTGCCCGGACAACAACGATCAGCGCCAACGTAACAACGCTAAGATAGTGCCCTTTTGTACGCACCACGGGAAAACCGATCAGTACCGCAACCAACATGGCACCTATGCCACCAATCAGTAGTGCAACTACAAAAGGTGCCTGTGCATTGATTATCCAATCCGGTAAACCGGAGCACATATTTGCCTTAACATTGCTCGGTAGGGTCAACAGCGCAGAAAGATAAGCACCTATTGCCATAAACGCCGCATGCCCCATAGAAAACATTCCGGAAAATCCATTGATAAGATTCAAACTGGCGCAGAGGATAATGTAAATGCCCACTGTGATTACAATTCCGGTGAGATAACTTTTCGGCCGAAGACCACAATAAATCAGGAAAATCAACGGCAAAACAACAAACAACAATAACCGGAACAAATTACAGTCCCGCAATTTCACTGGCTGTTTTATCATATCAGCTACGGCCTCCTTCCGCTTGACCAAACAGGCCGTTAGGACGGAACAACAGCACGACCACCATCAGCAAAAACACAAACGCATCGCGATAAGCGGTAACAGAGGAGGGCATCAAGCCTGCAAAAAGCATTTCCGCCAATCCGATAATAAACGCGCCCGCTACTGCACCGCCAAGGCTGCCAATGCCGCCGACAACTGCTGCACAAAAGGCTTTCAATCCCGGGACAAAACCCAACGTGGGATAAATTGTCTTATACTCACCTGCCAGCAACAATCCGGCGATAACCGCCATACCGGAACCAATTGCAAAGGCAAACATAACCACTTTGTTAACATTGATTCCCATCAAGCGCGCCGCATTCATATTCTCAGAACAAGCACGCATAGCTGTTCCAATCTTTGTTCTGGTCAAAATAAAATAAAGAGCAACCAGGAAAATCGCCGTGATGATAAAAGTCAGAATGTTGATGGTTGACAAGCTGATGTTCCCGATTTTATGTCCTTGCGTCAGCCAATCCGGCAACATGAAAGGTTTTCTCTGGGAACCGAAGATCATCTGAAGCAAATTTTGCAGCAATGCAGAAACTGCCAGAGAAGAAATCAGGGTTGTTTCTTCCGTCGAATCACGCAGCGGGCGATAAGCCAACCGCTCAATCAGAAGACCAACAATAATACTGAGTCCCACAGAAATAATCACACAGGCCAACAGCGGAACCCCAAGTTGATTCATCAGCATAAGTATGATATACACGCCAACTGTCATAATGTCGCCGTGAGCAAAGTTGATCAGTCGAAGAATACCGTAAACAATGGAATATCCAATGGCTACAATCGCATAAATACTGCCCAGCTTCAATCCACTCACCAACATGGTAAGAAAGTAAGCCATCAGACGTCACCTCCCAGATATGCGTTTTTCACACGCTCGTCTGTAATCAGCTCAGAGCTTGGCCCATCCAGTGTAATACGACCGGTCTCCATAATGTATGCCCGATCGGAAATCTCCAGAGCATCATAGGCGTTCTGCTCAATGAGAAAGATCGTAATACCATCTTCTCGCAGATGTTTCAGTACGCTAAACACCTGCTGTGTCATAATCGGCGACAGTCCCATGGAAGGTTCGTCCAACAACAACATCTTCGGTGAACTCATCAAAGCTCTTGCAATTGCCAGCATCTGCTGTTCGCCGCCGGATAATGTACCTGCCGCCTGGCGCGCACGCTCCTTCAAAATCGGAAACAGCTCCATAACCCATTCCCGATTTTGCTTCTCTTTTGCGGCATCCCGCATCGTATAAGCACCCATGCGCAGGTTTTCCTCCACGCTGAGTTTTGTGAAGATCTGGCGTCCTTCCGGAACATGAACAAGACCCATTTCAACAATTTTATTCGCCGGTGTCTTGGTAATCTCCTGATCCTCAAACCAAATGCGCCCATTCGTCGGCTTCAACAGTGCAGACACGGCCTTCAGTGTCGTACTTTTTCCTGCACCATTTGCGCCTATCATAGCGACTGTTTCACCTTGGCCAACTTCGAAAGAGATTGCGTCAACGGCGGTAATGCCACTATACTTAACCGTCAGGTTTTCAACCTTCAGCACTTAAACCGCCCTCCCCAAGTAAGCTGCAATCACTTTTGGATCCTTGCGAATCTCATCCGGTGTGCCACTGGCGATCATTTCGCCGGTAGCCATCACATAAATATATTCACAAAGATTCATAATAACCTTCATGTCATGCTCAATCAGCAGAATGGTCACGCCGAATTCATCCATCACATGGTGGATGATCTTGACTAATTCCAAACTTTCCTGAGGGTTCATTCCCGCTGCAGGTTCATCTAAAAGCAACAGTTTCGGATCCGCTGCCAGGATGCGCGCAATCTCCAGCCTGCGCTGACTGCCATACGGCAATGACCCCGCCTGGGCGTCTGCATACTGATCAATTTCCATGATCTTCATCATCTTCAGTGCCTTATCTTTGTAGTATTGTTCACTGCGGCGGAATCGTCCATTGTGAATCAATCCCTCGACAAAGCTGTAACGAGAGTCCATCTGAGCGCCAATAATTACGTTTTCCAGTGCGGTCATTTTACCAAACAGCCGCAGGTTCTGATACGTCCGAACAATTCCGCTTTTTGCTACCTTATCCGGCTGCATACCCGTAATATCTTTACCCTGATAAATAATTTGACCTGCCGTCGGAGTTAACACGCCCGAAAGCATATTAATTACGGTAGTTTTACCCGCGCCATTCGTTCCGATCAGGCCATAAACCTTTCCCTCTTCGATCACAGCGGAGAAATTCTTCACTGCCTGCAGACCTTTAAATGTCATCTGACAGTTTTTTGCCTCCAACAGTATCGGCATGACTTTACTCCCTTCTCCCTTTCAGCAAAATAAAATGGAATATAAGCCCCCTTCAGGGGTTGCCTTCAGGGTCGCATATACTCCATTGTACATATTGCTATAAATTTTTAGGACAGAACCTCTGTGTTCTTTATGCATCATACCAAACTGTCTGCAAGTTTGCAATAGTATTCCTGCACTTTGTTCTTTTTTGTACATTGTTACAATTCTTTTGAGATTTTAGTGATATATTTGTACTATTTCAGTTTGTCTACCTATTTGTGAACTGCTATACTT
>CAVLAO010000030.1:19136-19755 GCA_963660915.1 Bacteroides sp. CAG:927
GTCCTTGATTTTTGCCTGTTCGCCCTTTATCCTAGTCTTAGTTTCTTTTTCTAATGATGGCCTCATGCAAGGTTTTTCTCGCCAGATTGCAATTGCTTTCAACTCACTTTTATCGGCTTTTTATCAAATCACTTTCTCCATCTTTATCTGATTACTCTGAATTATGAGGAGAGCAAGAAATTTATGAACAAGAAAAATATATGCATCATTTACACCGGTGGAACAATCGGCATGGTTCCCAGCGAGAAGGGGTACATACCAAAGCCCGGTGTATTTGAACCGCTCTTACGCAGCATAAACGACATTCATCGACCAGAGTTTCCCCGGTGGGAATTTATAGAATTCTCACCTCTTTTGGATTCATCCAATATTGCCGTAAGAGACTGGAACAAAATCGGGCACATGATTTATCAGAGATATGATGAGTTCGATGGATTTGTCGTCCTTCACGGCACTGACACGATGGCCTATTCCGCGTCAGCATTATCATTTATGCTGGAACACTTGAATAAGCCGGTTGTCTTCACCGGATCCCAGATTCCCCTCTGCATGATGCGTAGTGACGGCTTAGACAACATTGTCAATGCCATATTAGTCGCTGCATCCGGTTGTATTCATG
>CAVLAO010000031.1:0-19453 GCA_963660915.1 Bacteroides sp. CAG:927
ATAGGAGTCATAGTCCTCCAACTGCACAAATACGAGGCAAAAGTTTGTCCAGCGATAACCGAATGCCTCACTGTGCAGGATATCTCGCAGCCGTTCTCCCAGATTTTCTACTACCTGGGTATGAGAATTGTCGTCCAACAATCGATTTAGCAGTCGCTCAACGGTGATCTGGTTGAACTTTTCGTTTTGTTCTGCGTATATATTGCAGAGTAAATGATATTGTTCCGACATGCTCAGGTGATCCATTTGTGCAGCCAGACTTGGGGGCAGTACCTGGGCCGAACGGTGGAAAAGGAAGTAATACCTGCGAAGACAGGAACAGACACTGATTGCAATAGCAAGAGCAAGTACAATAATTACAATAATGCCTCCGCCTCTGGGCATTGCCTTAAAGCCGGCGAGGATGACTGCGCCCAGCATTAGAAATCCTGCCAGCGTGAGGAGAAATGTGTAAATAAGGTTTTGGCGAGAGGGTTTCATAGTCAGTGCAGCACTCCTTTTGTGTACAAAAACGCGGTCAGCATGAAGCAAGCTGACCGACTGCAATGGCATTATACCATAGATGAGCCAGAACATACAACAAATCAAGAAGAATAAAATGATACAGAAATTAGTTGGAGTATGGAGGAAACGCACAGTTTTTTAGCGATATCCAATGAAGAATTAGAGCAGATAGACAGATTTGAGTGTGGGATTCAGAATATCACAGTGCAATTTGGCGCATTTTACACACGAAAAAAGGTGCGTACAGAAAAAACAAAATTATCACGCACATAAATTTGACACCCAGGTCAATTCTTCAATCTTGCGTTTGACAAACGGCGTGGATATACTTCAACCCAAGATCAGACGCCCCGATCTTTATCAATCATCGATCGAGGGATCTGGTATCCTGCATTTGACCGGTTCACACATAAAAATGTGAATGTGTGAATACCGGCAAGGCGGGGGAAGGAGCTATACTAAAATCGAGGAGGAAACACAATGAAAAAAGAAGGCATCTTCAAACGTGTTGCTGGCTTGACTCTGGCAGCAACCATGACGTTTTCGCTGGCATCCTGTGGCGGCGGAAATGCAGCTGGTGGAACAGACAAGTCCACCACTTCCGGAAGCGCGTCCACCAGCGCAGCGGCAACAAGCTACGATACCGATGCTTCCATTGCAGTCGGTTCTACCGCACAGCAGTTTTTGGGTCACTTTGATATCTGCCAGTTGTTCAGCACAGAGTGCTCCACCGCTGCCGGATATCTGGTCTATGATCAGCTGTTCAGCATTGGTTCCGATGGTAAGTGGTATTCCGACATTCTGAAGAGCTATGAGTGGTCCACCGAAACAGAAAATCAGCTGGTACTTACGCTGAAGGACAACATCTATTTCTCCAATGGTGATCAGATGACCATGGAAGACGTTCTTTTCTCCATTCAGCGCTTTGCAGCTTCCCCACGTGGTGCAACCAACTTCACTGTTGTTGATTTTGACAGCACCAAGATTTCGGATGATGGCATGACGCTTTACCTGCAGTACAATCAGGAGTATGGCCCATGGCAGTCCGGCTTGAACATCTTCGTGATGGATAAGACCTTTGTTGAAGGCTTGGGCGACAGCCCCGACTGGTTCTCTAAGGACTCCGTCTGCGGTTCCGGTCCTTACACGGTGACGGAGAGCATTACCGATACATCCATTACCTTCGAACGCCGCGATGATTGGTGGCAGAAGGATGAGGTGGATGATACCGTTGCTTCCGCAAAGCAGATCACCGCTTATAAGTACACCGATGACACCACCATGATGGCCGACTACATCAACGGCGTAATCGATGTTGCGATCAACATTACTTCTGACGACTGCGAAGAGATCGAGTCCGATTCCAGCTTGGGCAGCTACACTCCTGTCAGCTCCAACGCATCTGCCGTTATCGTTCTTAGCCCTGAAAACGAAATTCTGCAGAACGAGAAGATTCGTCAGGCCATCTGCATTGGCGTGGATGCCGAGGCAATTGCCGATCAGGCGTGGGGCATTCTGGCCACTCCATCCAAGTCCACTTTGAATGAGTCTAACCCCTACTTCAAGGACGGTCATGCATATACTTATGATCCTGAGGCCGCTAAGAAGCTGGTCGAGGAGAGCGGCATTTCCAATCCTACTTTGACCTTTGTTACCAACACTGCCGGCACTTCCACCAAGATTGCTGAGAGCTTCCAGTATTACATGGAGCAGATCGGCATTACAGTGAAGGTGGAAAGCTATGACCAGTCTACTGCAGTGGCGGATTACTGGACCCAGTCCGGCGGCACTGATTTCTTCATCAATGGTGCAGCTATTGCAACTGCAACAAATGAGGCAGCTGACGTTTACACCTTCTATCGTGACAGCTTTGCTTATAAGTGCACTGCACAGAACAATCCTGAGATCACCGATTTGCTGGAGAAGGGCCGCAGCACGACTGATGAGACCGAGCGTGCTCAGATCTACAGCGACATTCAAGACTGGTTCTACAATCACTACAGCATGGTTCCTGTTGGTCAGTGGAGCACAGCCTATGCTTACAACAACCGGATTGCATACTGCGACATTCCTATCACCGGTTCTCCCTCTCTGCGGAACATTGCTGTGATCGGCTAATCGCACCGTACTCTTTATGAGTTTCTCAGCCCCGCCGACTTCGGTGGGCGGGGCTGAACATGTGCAATGCAACGCACAAAGGAGGAAACAACATGATCAGATACATTATTAAGCGTCTGTTGCAAATGATCCCTGTTTTATTGGGCGTTATGATTATTGTTTTTACTTTAAGCTATATGATGCCCGGCGACCCGGTTTTGAACCAGATGCCGGATAACTATACGCAGGAACAGTATGATGAAGTGCAACATGAGCTGGGCCTTGATCAGCCCTATATTGTTCGATTGGGTCAATACATTTGGGGCGTGGTTACCCGTTTTGATCTGGGAACTTCCTACATGACAAACCGCGCCGTTACCGCTTCAATTGCTGAACGGTTGTGGATTACGGTTCGCCTTGGTGTGCTCGGCGTGTGTCTATCCGTTATTCTGGGTATTCCGTTTGGCGTAATATCAGCGATTAAGCAGAAAACCGCAGCAGACTATACCATTACGATTTTGGCTGTCTTTTTGGCATCCATCCCCGGCTTCTGGCTGGCGTTGGAAGGCATTGTTATCTTCAGTATCAAGCTTGGAGTTTTGCCTGCCAGTGGATTGAGTACCCCATTGCATTATGTATTGCCGGTTTTGGCCAGCGGCATGCAAAGCCTTGCCGGTATCACTCGTATGACTCGTTCCAGCATGCTGGAAGTGATTCGTCAGGATTATATCCGTACCGCTCGTGCAAAAGGTTTGCGCGAAATGACTATTGTACGCAAACACGCATTGAAGAATGCGCTGATCCCTGTGATCACCATGGTTGGCGGTCAGGTTTCTATGATCATTGGCGGCAACGTCATCATTGAGACAATCTTTAATATCCCCGGTCTGGGTTCCCTGATGGTGACAGGCATCAATAACCGTGACTATCCCACGATTATGGGTATCACATTGGTGATTGCCATTTTCGTGTGTTGTATGAATCTGTTGGTCGACCTGGCTTATGCCGCAATCGACCCCCGTATTAAGGCTAAATTCTCCGGCGGAAACAAGCGCCGTAAGAAATCTGCAAAACCAGAGGAGGCGAAAGCATGAGCAAGCGTACTGTGACTGCTGCACCGGATAACAGTCTGAAAAAACGCAGCCAGCTTCTGGAGATTTGGGATCGACTGAAGACCAATAAACTGGCTATGGTTGGCATGGCGATTGTTATTGTTCTGATTCTCTGTGCAATTTTTGCGGACTTTATTGCACCCTATGGCATCAACGATCAGAATTTAAGCGAACGGCTTATGTACCCCTGTTTGGCTCACCCGCTGGGCACGGATAATAACGGACGTGACATTCTCAGCCGTATCATTTACGGCGGACGTATCTCTCTTCTGGTTTCCCTGATGGCGGTTGTTTTCTCTGTTGTAATCGGCGGCCTGATCGGCGCTGTTTCCGGTTATTTCGGTGGAAAAATCGACACGGTGATCATGCGGCTGATGGATATGTTAATGGCAATCCCCGGCACACTGCTTGCTATTTGTGTCAGCTCCATGCTGGGTAACGGTATCTGGCAGACTGCTGTTGCAGTTGCTGTGGGTGGCATTGCTCCCAGCTGCCGCATGATGCGTGCTACGGCGCTGAGTGTTCAGGGAGAAGAATACGTTGAAGCGGCAAGGGCCTGCGGTTCCCGGAATATCCGTGTTATTCTGACGCACGTTATTCCAAACTGTCTGGCTCCGATCATTGTGGACTGCACATTGCGTCTCGGCGGCAATATTATGATGATTTCCGGCCTGAGCTTTATCGGATTGGGCGTTCAGCCGCCTACGCCGGAATGGGGTTCTATGTTGAATGCGGGTCGCGAGTTTATCCGCAAATTCTATCCCCTCATCACCTTCCCGGGTATTGCCATCATGCTGACGATGTTCGGTTTCAATATGTTTGGCGACGGCCTGCGTGATGCAATGGACCCGAAACTGAAGGACTAAGGAGTAATGGACGATGAATGAACTGGAAATTAAAGATCTAACGATCCATTACATTACACGCTCCGGCACGGTTCGGGCAGTTAACAATGTAAGCTTCGCCATTGGCAAGGGTGAAACTCTCGGCCTGGTGGGCGAAACCGGTGCAGGAAAAACAACCACTGCACTGGGCATCCTTCGATTGGTTCCAAATCCCCCCGGCAAGATTGTCGGCGGTGAGATCCTCTTTGAAGGCAAGAATGTCATGGAAATGACCGATGAAGAGCTGCGTGAAATGCGCGGTGGCAGAATTTCGATGATTTTCCAAGACCCTATGACCGCGTTGAACCCTGTGCTGACAGTTGGCGACCAGATCGCTGAGATGATTGCACTTCACTCGGACTGTTCCAAGTCGGAAAGCATGGAACGGGCAAAGGAAATGCTGAAGACCGTCGGTATTGCTCCTGAGCGAGCAGGGGAGTATCCCCATCAGTTCTCCGGCGGCATGAAGCAGCGCGTTGTGATTGCAATTGCACTGGCATGCAATCCATCTTTGTTGTTGGCAGATGAACCTACGACGGCATTGGATGTGACAATCCAGGCACAGGTATTGGAAATGATTAAGGCACTGCAGGAGAAGCAGGGGACATCCATGCTGCTGATTACTCACGATTTGGGTGTCGTGGCAGAGACTTGCGATAAGGTGGCAATTATGTACGCCGGCGAGATTGTGGAGTACGGCACATTGGAGCATATCTTCAATCACGTGCAGCATCCTTATACAAAGGGTCTGTTTGATTCTTTGCCGTCTTTGGATAAGGATGTGCACCGTCTGCATCCGATCGACGGTCTAATGCCGGATCCGAGCAATTTGCCGCAAGGCTGTAAGTTCCATCCTCGCTGCCCATGGGCGACTCCGGAATGCAGCCAGCGCGAGCCGGAGCTAACGGAAATTGAACCGGGGCATCTGGTACGTTGCTTGCTGGCAGACGGAAAGGAGCATGCGATTCATGAGTAATGAACTGCTTCAGGTAGAACATCTGAAAAAATATTTTAAAACCCCGGGTGGATACCTGCACGCCGTTGATGATGTCAGCTTCACGCTTGGGAAAGGCGAGACGCTTGGCGTTGTAGGTGAGTCCGGTTGCGGAAAATCGACGCTGGGTCGGGCGATCCTTGGTTTGAACGAAGCTACAGATGGCCGAGTTCTCTTCGAAGGACGCGATATCACGCATCTGAAGGGCAATGCTCGTCGGAAAAGTTATCACGATTTGCAAATTATCTTTCAAGATCCTTATTCTTCCCTGGACCCCCGTAAGTCCGTTTGGGATCAGATTGCGGATCCGCTCCTGATCAACCATGCCTATAAGGATAAGGATGAGTTGAAGCATCGCGTTGCCGAATTGATGGACACCGTTGGTTTGGCTCGCCGTTTGACCTATTCCTATCCGCATGAACTGGACGGCGGCCGTCGTCAGCGTATTGGTGTTGCCCGCGCTTTGGCGCTGAATCCAAAGTTCATCGTGTGCGACGAGCCGGTGTCTGCGTTGGACGTGTCGATTCAGGCACAGATTCTGAATCTGCTGCAGGATCTGCAGGAAGAGCGTGGACTGACGTATATGTTCATTACCCATGATTTGTCCGTTGTAAAGCATATTTCCAACGATATTATGGTGATGTATGTAGGGTGTATGGTAGAGAAAAGCCCGTCTAAGGATCTATTTAAAATGCCGTTGCATCCTTACACAAAAGGACTTTTGTCCGCAATTCCCATTCCGGTTATCAACCGCAACAGACAGCGGGTGGTAATGAAGGGTGAGATCAGTTCACCGATTGAGCCGAAACCCGGTTGTCGGTTTGCAACCCGTTGCCCTTACGCTACGGAGCAGTGCCACAAGGTGCAGCCGGCGCTGGAAGAAGTGCTGCCCGGGCATTTCGCAGCCTGTCATCGGGTAAGGGAACTGAATGACCTGTAATTTTGTAAATTATTAATTTAAGGAGGAATTTATTATGACCAACGAAGAACTGGCTTTGAAGCTGGATGAGATGCAGCTGAAGATTGACCGCCTTGAGGCAGTCACCATCTGTGCAAACCTGATGAGCCGCTATGTAAACTATCATGCCGCTTTCCGCCACAAGGATTATGTGGAGTTCTGGGCAAAGCGGGACGATGACATTCTGGAGATGCCCTGGGGCAAGTATCTGGGCTTCGAGAACGTGAAGAAGTGCTATCTGGACCACCACTTTGATCGCGGCGATGAGGGTGCTGAGGAGAAGATGAAGGGCGCTGTGTTCTTCCATCACCTGGACACGCCTATTATCGAGGTTGCTGCCGATGGCAAGACTGCTCGCGGTGCCTGGTGGTCTCCCGGACACGAGACCTTCCCCCGCGGCGACAAAGAGCCCGGTCAGGGCGCTATCTGGGCCTGGAGCAAGTACGGTGCTGACTTCATCAAGGAGGAAGACGGCTGGAAGATCTGGCGTATGCGCATCTATCCGATGTTCAAGACGCCTGTGGGCACCTCCTGGACGGAATGGAGCCAGTTCTCCGGTCCTATGGATCTGTCCGAGTTCCCGCCCACGGATGCACCCTGCACCGATACTCCCTGGTACATGGGCGTCAATTCCGTCTATCCTGCAGATCAGCCGGAGCCTCCCGTGCCTTACAACAGCTATTCCGACCTGAAGAAGACCTTCTTCGGCGATATGATCTAAGTAGTTTGCTTCATAGTTGTTTTTTCTCATTTCTCTATAATTTCCCCTCGCTGCGGGTAATAGGGCTTGCGTAAGCAGGCCCTATTATTCCATCTGGACCTTTTATATAGGAGGATGTAAATTTATGCAGGAATTTGCAAAAGTGTTTGATATTGATCAAATTGGCAAGATGCTTGGCGGTTCTGTAAAACAGAGTGTTTCACCCGATGGCAAAGTTGTGGAACGCGTGGTATGGACACCGGAGCTGGCGCAAGCGCTGACGGAGTACATTGACAGGGAATTGCCCAGAGATAAAGCAGCTCCTGTTGCCCATCGCGGCAGTGCACCTATGTGGGTGATGGGTGCGGCCATGGCAGCGATGTATCCGCATCCGAATTGTTTTTTGCCGCCCTTCGATGGAGTGTGCCTGACATTGCACAATTTGCAGCAAGGCGAATTAAAACCTGAGGCTGAGGTGGAATTTTCCACAGAACGTGTGGGAGATATTCTATATGTGACCTATAAGGCAGATGACCCGAATAAGCCGCAATTGTTTGGCGGGGGTCATCATAGCTATGATCCGGCGTTGATTCCGCTGATTCAAGCACCGATTGCCGGAGCGGATATCCATGTGTGTTTAAGGGGAAATAGTTCTTATAATGTTACAATGTCCATTGCAACGGCTTATTTTCAAAATTGTAAAAGCCTTTCCATTTTGGGTGGTGGTCCGAATGGCCCGGATCAGGGGTATTTCTGCTGCAGAAGCAACAGCTCGGAGCGTAAATTAGGCGACTTGACGCAGAGCTTTTTATAAGAAAAAACTAGTTGACATGAAAAATTGAACATGATATAATTCCAAATCGCATGGGTGTATTTTTGCCCATTTGCAGAAAGGAACGGTGGATGATTTGATTAGCCAACTGCAAACAGAACACAAAGTGGTTGGTGTCAAGCAGTCACGTAAGGCAATTCAGCGCGGAGAAGCCCGCATCGTTTTTATAGCCGAGGATGCCGATCCGCAGGTAACAGATCCCATTATCGATTTGTGTACTGCGGCCGGAGTTCCGATTCAAAGCGTACCCCATATGCGCGAGCTTGGCGATGCCTGTGGTATTCATCTCGGCTGCGCGGTTGCTGCTGTTCTTTAAATAAATTGATTTTAACGGTTTCCTTTTGGAGCTGTTAAGATAAAAATACTTTAGGAAAGGAGAAAAACGTTCATGCCTACTTTTAACCAGCTGGTTCGCAATGGCCGCAAGACCTCTGTTTACAAGTCCAACTCCCCTGCGCTCCAGAAGGGCAAGAACACCTTGAAGGACAAGGAGACCGATCTGCCCTCTCCTCAGAAGCGCGGTGTCTGCACTGCTGTTCGTACTTCTACACCTAAGAAGCCGAACTCTGCTCTGCGTAAGATCGCCCGTGTCCGTCTGTCCAATGGCTATGAGGTCACCGCTTACATCCCCGGTGTCGGTCATAACCTGCAGGAGCACTCTGTCGTGATGATTCGCGGCGGTCGTGTTAAGGATCTCCCCGGTGTTCGTTACCACATCATTCGCGGCACTCTGGATACTCAGGGCGTCAATGGCCGTATGCAGGCTCGCTCCAAGTATGGTGCGAAGCGTCCTAAGGCCGCTAAGAAGTAATTTCACTTCTTAAACACTTGACATGCATTGCGCTTCATGCGCAAGGCGAGAGCCTTGCCAGAAGTTTATTCATATATTCAATGGGTAGACCTCTCGGCAGGCACAGGGTATGCTCGCAACAGAGCATAGTCCGTTGTATACGGGTGCTGAAATATTGCATTCGAGTACCTATGAAATCATTTTAAATGAAGGAGGGAAGCAAAGTGCCCAGAAGAGGAAATGTACCCAAGCGGGAGGTTCTGCCCGATCCGATTTACAATTCCGTACTGGTGACTAAGCTGGTGAACAGCATTATGCTCGACGGCAAGAAGGGTGTTGCCCAGAAGGTTGTCTATGATGCATTTAACACCATCCAGGAAAAGACCGGAAAGGAACCCATGGAGGTTTTCGAAGCTGCCATGGAAAATATTATGCCTTCTTTGGAGATCAAGGCCCGTCGTGTTGGCGGTTCTACCTATCAGGTCCCCATGGAGGTGCGCCCCGCACGTCGTCAGACGCTTGGTTTGCGCTGGCTGACAAACTACTCCCGCGCTCGCAGCGAGAAGAACATGGCCGACCGTTTGGCCGGTGAAATCATGGATGCTGCCAACAACACCGGCAGTGCTGTGAAGAAGCGTGAGGATGTGCACAAGATGGCCGAGGCTAATAAGGCGTTCGCTCATTACCGTTGGTAATTTCGAAGGAGATAACGATTTATGGCTAGAAAAGTTTCTCTGGAAAAGACCAGAAACATCGGTATCATGGCGCACATCGACGCCGGTAAGACAACTACTACCGAGCGTATTCTTTACTATACCGGTGTGAATCACAAGATCGGCGAGACTCATGACGGCGCAGCTACTATGGACTGGATGGTTCAGGAGCAGGAGCGTGGTATCACGATCACTTCTGCTGCTACGACCTGTTTCTGGTCCGGCTCCAAAAAACAGTATGAGCCTCACCGTATTAACATCATCGACACTCCGGGCCACGTTGACTTTACCGTTGAGGTGGAACGTTCCTTGCGCGTTCTGGACGGTTCCGTAACTGTCATGTGCGCTAAGGGTGGTGTTGAGCCCCAGTCTGAAACCGTTTGGCGTCAGGCGGATAACTATCAGGTTCCCCGTATGATCTATGTCAATAAGATGGACATTATGGGTGCCAACTTCTATCACGTTCTGGATATGATTCATGAGCGTTTGAAGGCAAATGCGATTCCAATCCAGCTTCCTATTGGTAGCGAGGATACTTTTAAGGGTATCATCGACTTGGTCGAGATGGATGCCGATATCTACTATGATGAGATGGGCACCGACATGCGTGTTGAGCCCATTCCGGAAGATATGATGGAGCTGGCCCAGGAATATCGCACAAAACTGTTGGATTCTGTCGCTGATCTGGACGATGACATCATGATGTTGGTTCTGGAAGGCGAGGATGTTCCTACAGACATGATTCGTGCAGCTCTGCGCAAGGGCACCATTGAGAATAAGTGTGTTCCTGTTACTTGCGGCACTTCTTATCGTAACAAGGGTGTTCAGAAGCTGTTGGATGCGATCATCGATTACATGCCCGCTCCTACTGATATCGCTGCTATCCGTGGTACAAACCCCGAGACCGGCGAAGAAGAGGATCGTCATGCAAGCGATGAAGAGCCGTTCTCTGCTCTTGCATTTAAGATCATGACTGACCCCTATGTCGGTCGTTTGACCTTCTTCCGCGCTTATTCCGGCAGCATCAACGCTGGTGACAGTGTTCTAAATGCAACCAAGAGCAAGAAAGAGCGCTTTGGCCGCTTGTTGCAGATGCATGCAAACCACCGCGAGGACATTGAGACTGTTTACGCCGGTGACATTGCCGCTGCTGTCGGTCTGAAGAATACCACTACCGGCGATACTCTCTGCGATGAGAATAACCCTGTTATTCTTGAATCCATGGAGTTCCCGGAGCCTGTTATTCGTGTTGCAATTGAGCCTAAGACAAAAGCCGGTCAGGAAAAGATGACCGTCGCTCTGGTTAAGCTGGCAGAAGAAGACCCGACCTTCAAAGTGTACACCGATGAAGAAACCGGTCAGACCATCATTGCCGGTATGGGCGAGTTGCACTTGCAGATTATTGTTGACCGTCTGCTGCGTGAATTTAAGGTGGAAGCCAATGTTGGTGCACCTCAGGTTGCCTATAAGGAAACCATCACAAAGCGGTATGATCAGGAAACCAAGTACAAGCGTCAGTCCGGTGGTTCCGGTCAGTATGGTCACGTCAAGATTATTGTCGAGCCCAATGAATCCGGCAAGGGTTATGAGTTCGTCAATGCAGTCGTTGGCGGTTCCATTCCGAAGGAATACATCCCTGCAGTTGACGCTGGTATTCAGGGAGCTCTGTCTTCCGGTGTGTTGGCCGGTTATCCTGTGGTTGACGTAAAGGTCACCCTGTATGATGGCTCTTACCACGAGGTTGACTCTTCTGAAATGGCGTTTAAGATCGCTGGTTCCATGGCCTTTAAAGAGGCTTGCCGCAATGCCGGCCCCGTACTGATGGAGCCCATGATGAAGGTTTCTGTTACTGTGCCTGATGAGTACATGGGCAACGTTATGGGTGACCTGATTGCTCGCCGCGGCGAGATTCGCGGCCAGGAAGATCGTAATGGCGCCATCCAGATTGACGCGTTTGTGCCTCTGGCAGAGATGTTCGGTTATGCAACGGATTTGCGTTCTCGCACTCAGGGCCGTGGTAACTATACCATGGAACCGAGCCATTATACACAGATTCCGAAGTCCATTTCTGAAAAGATCATTGCCGGCCGCGCAAAAAATAACTAATTGTCCCTTTTGCGGGAAAATGTTGTTGCATTTTCCCGCTTTGTGGGGTACAATGTTCGCGTAAATGTACCCCGACTATACTTAACTCATTTTTAAGGAGGATACTCACAAATGGCGAAGCAAAAATTTGAGCGTACTAAGCCCCATGTTAACATCGGCACCATCGGCCACGTTGACCACGGCAAGACCACTCTGACCGCAGCTATCACTAAGTGGCTGGGCATGCAGGGTATGGCTGAATATACTGATTACTCCAGCATTGATAAGGCTCCTGAAGAGCGTGAACGTGGTATCACCATCAACACCGCTCACGTTGAGTATGAGACCGCTGCCCGTCACTATGCTCACGTTGACTGCCCGGGTCACGCTGACTACATCAAGAACATGATCACCGGTGCTGCCCAGATGGACGGCGGCATTCTGGTTATCGCTGCTACCGACGGCCCCATGGCTCAGACCAAGGAGCATCTGCTGCTGGCTCGCCAGGTTAACGTTCCTTACATTGTTGTTTTCCTGAACAAGTGCGATCAGGTTGACGATGAGGAGCTGCTGGAACTGGTCGAGATGGAAGTTCGCGAGACTCTGGACGAGTACGGCTTCCCTGGCGACGATACCCCCATCATCAAGGGCTCTGCTCTGAACGCTCTGACCTGCGAGTCCACTGATCCTAATGCTCCTGAGTATGCTTGCATCAAGGAACTGATGGATGCTGTTGACACTTGGATCAAGACTCCCGATCGTCAGGAGGATCTGCCCTTCCTGATGCCTGTTGAAGACGTCTTCACCATCACTGGTCGTGGCACCGTTGCTACCGGTCGTGTTGAGCGTGGTATCGTTAAGATGGGCGAGACCGTCGAGATCGTCGGTCTGTCCGAGGAGAAGAAGAGCACTGTTATCACTGGTCTGGAAATGTTCCGCAAGACTCTGGACTTCGCTGAGGCTGGCGACAACATCGGTGCTCTGATGCGTGGCATCAACAAGACCGACATCGAGCGCGGTCAGGTTCTGTGCAAGCCCGGTTCCATTCACCCCCACACCAAGTTCCGTGGTCAGGTGTACGTTCTGAAGAAGGAAGAGGGCGGCCGTCATACTCCTTTCTTCAACAACTATCGTCCTCAGTTCTATTTCCGTACCACTGACGTAACCGGTATCATCACTCTGCCCGAAGGCACCGAGATGTGCATGCCTGGCGATAACGTCGAGATGGACGTTGAGCTGATCACTCCTATCGCTATTGAGGAAGGCCTGCGTTTCGCTATCCGTGAGGGTGGTCGTACCGTTGGTTCCGGCGTTGTTATCGCTGTTAATTCCTAATTCTATACGATTCGCGTAAATCCTTGTATCCGTTCAGTAAAGGGTCGGCAAATGCCGACCCTTTCAGTTTGTAGAAAAGCCCAGCAAGTGCTGGGCTTTTCTCGTTAATTGTAGAATATCTCCTGAGACTTGGCTCAGAAAAAAACAAAGCCAAATCAGAAAACGAAAAAACGCAATCTGATTTGGCTATCTGGTTTGGTGGACCTGATCGGATTCGAACCGACGACCCCCACAATGCGAATGTGATGCGCTCCCAACTGCGCTACAGGCCCATACAAAAACAACCAGCTCATTTATTATAGCAGAATTTAGACATTTGTAAAGTCTTACAACAAATTTATTTTTTACTTTTGTATAAGGTGTTTGCAGATAAATTTGGAGTGACAAATACGGATAGAATGTGATATGATAATTCAATACTGAACTATTGATAATGTGGAAACAATCTTGCTGTTGGAATGTTGTTGCTATAGTACGGGAAAAGATTACCCGAGACAGGTACAGTCCTTGTCTTTCTCTACTCTGTGCAAGTGTTTTGAGAGAGTGTTTGAATAAGCGATTTGAAGGAGGGATCTTCTTTGGATTCTCGATTAGAACGAATTTTACCTCGTGTACAGAAACCGGCGCGGTATACCGGTGGTGAGTATCGGGAGATTCAGAAGGATAAAAGTCAGGTTGACCTGCGATTCGCATTTTGTTTTCCGGATACATATGAAATTGGCATGTCGAATCTGGGCATGCGGATTCTTTACGGCGTAATGAATCGGATGGAAGGTGTATGGTGCGAGCGTTGCTTTGCACCATGGCCGGATATGGAAGCCGAGATGCGTGTTGCCGATATTCCGCTTTATGCGTTGGAGAGTGGCGACAGCCTGCGGGAGTTTGATTTTATTGGCTTTTCGTTGGGTTATGAAATGGCATATACCAATGTGTTGAATATGCTGGATTTGGCTGGTTTGCCGATTCGGTCGGCGGACCGCGATGATACAATGCCTGTGGTTATTGCTGGCGGAACCTGCGCCTATAATGGAGAACCGCTGGCAGATTTCGTGGATATTTTTTCTCTTGGCGAAGGAGAAGACGTCACCGTTGAGATGTTGGAACTCTATCGTCAGGGGAAAAAAGAGGGGTGGACAAAACAGGAGTATCTGCGGCATGCAGCGCAGGTGCCCGGGTTATATGTCCCATCTTTGTACGACGTAACATATAATCCGGATGGAACGGTAAAAGCGATTACACCACAAGAGGGAGCGCCTGCAACCATAACCAAGCGCATTATTCAGGATCTGGATGAGGCGTATTTCCCAACAGATACCATTATTCCGTCTACGGAAATCGTGCATGACCGTGTCATGTTGGAATTGTTTCGCGGCTGTATTCGCGGCTGTCGTTTTTGCCAGGCAGGTTATTGCTACCGTCCGGTTCGTCCGAAAAGTATGCAACTGTTGATTGATCAGGGAATCGAGGCGTGTCAGAATTCCGGCTATCAGGAAATGACCTTGTCCTCGTTGTCTTCCAGCGATTATCGTCAATTGGAAGGATTGTGCGACGGATTACTGGATTATTGCGACAAAAAGAATATCAATCTGAATTTGCCATCACTTCGTGCAGATGGGTTTTCCATGTCCATCATGGAGAAGCTTCAGCGTTCCCGTAAGAGCAGTATTACCTTCGCTCCGGAAGCGGGGACGCAGCGGCTTCGGGATGCGATCAACAAGAATGTCACAGAAGAAGATTTATTGAAATCCTGCCGTACG
This sequence comes from Bacteroides sp. CAG:927, assembly GCA_963660915.1. Lineage (GTDB taxonomy): Bacteria > Bacillota > Clostridia > Oscillospirales > Oscillospiraceae > UMGS1766. Next base: position 14,762 of record CAVLAO010000031.1, read on the forward strand.
GTGTTTGAAGGCGGCTGTAATGCGGTAAAACTGTATTTTATGCTGGGACTTCCAACCGAGACAGATGAAGATGTGTTGGGGATCGCTGATTTGGCGGATAAAGTCTACCGTACGTGGAAACAGTATGCTGTCAGCCGCGCGCGTGGCATACGCATTACGATATCAACCAGTTTTTTCGTGCCGAAACCCTTTACACCGTTCCAGTGGGAAGCCCAGATTTCTATGGAGGAATATCAACGCAGAGTACAGCTTTTGCGCAGTGCAATTACAAATAAGTCGATTATTTATAACTGGCACGATCCGGATACGTCCTACCTTGAAGCAGTTTTTGCCCGGGGAGATCGCCGTTTGGGCGCTGCAATGGAAGAGGCATGGCGCAATGGCGCAAAATTCGATTCCTGGAGTGAGTATTTTGATCTGGATCGCTGGATGAAAGCTTTTTCTGCTTGTGAAATCGATCCGGAATTTTATGCAACCAGAGAACGCAGCGCAGATGAAGTGCTGCCATGGAGCCATATTTCTGTGGGAGTAAATCTTAAATACTTTTGGAGAGAACGTCAACAAGCGTATAAGAGTGTTATTACTCCGGATTGTCGGGTAAAATGCATGGGTTGCGGCGCAGATAAACTGCTTGTCTGCGGGAAATGCGATGAGCCGTTGACACGACGGGAAAGGGGAGAGGTGTAAAGCATGGCGCATATGCACAAGCATCGGCTACTGTTTGAAAAAACCGGAAGAGCTTGTTATATTTCTCACCTTGACTTAATGCGAACCTTTCCAAGGGCGTTTCTTCGAGCAGGTTTAGAGGTGAAACAGACGGAGGGATTTAATCAGCATTCCTTTGTTTCGATTGCTCTCCCACTGTCCTTAGGATATTCCAGCTGTTGCGAAATTTTGGAGTTTGAGCTGATCAGTCCGGTTCCGCTGGATGAAGTGCCATCCCATTTAAATGCGGTGTTGCCGGAGGGAATTAAGGTGCTGCAGTGCTATGAATCCGAGGTGCCGGTCAAGCAAATCGGATGGCTGGATTGGGAGTGCAGACTGTGCTTTGATTCCGGTGTGCCGAAGGGGGCGAAGGATGAGTTCCTCGGATTGTATCAGGCGGAAAGTTTAGTCATTCAGAAGCCATCCAAAAAAGCGAAGCGTGGATTTACAGAAGTTGACTTGGTTCCAATGATTCATTCGCTTGATCTGCAGTCTTCAGAAGAGGGAATGATCCTTTATGCTACATTGGCCGCTCAGAATCCGGGATTAAATCCGGAATTGCTGATTGCAACGGCAAAAGAACACTGCTCAAGTTTTCAACCGGATTTTGTAGAGTATCGCCGTCGAGAGGTGAGAAATATAAATTTTGATGTATTTCGTTAAAAATGCTTGCATTTGTAGATCTACCGTGGTAAAATAGCTCGGTTAATAAGGGGCGTTCCTCTGCGTGGATAAGATAAGACGCATGAACACCTATAAAAACAGGAGGAAAACTCATGAGCAATCTGATCGAGGTTCTTGACGCACAGAATGTCAAGAGCGAGCTTCCCGTTGTCGAGGTCGGCAGCACTGTCCGTGTACACATCAAAATCAAGGAAGGTTCCAAGGAGCGTATCCAGGTTTTTGAGGGTACTGTTATTGCTAAGAAGCATGGCGGTGTAGGTGAGACATTCACTGTCCGTCGTATCTCCTATGGCGTGGGCGTTGAGAAGGTATTCCCTGTCAACTCTCCTAACGTGGTTAAGGTCGAGACTGTCCGCAAGGGCAAGGTTCGCCGTGCCAAGCTGTATTATCTGCGCGGCCGCGTGGGCAAGGCAGCAAAGGTCAAGGAGAAGCTGTAATCCTCATGCAAGAGATAGGAGCGGGAAACCGCTCCTTTTTGCGTATTTGGAATAAAATCGGCGGCGAAAGGAAGCAAGATAAATGAATATACAATGGTATCCGGGGCATATGACAAAAACCCGGCGTATGATTGCGGAGAATTTGAAAATGGTAGATGTCGTGGCAGAAATTGTGGATGCCCGTATTCCTGTTTCAAGCCGCAATCCAGACATTGATGACTTGATCGGCACAAAACCGAGATTGGTTATTTTAAACCGTGCGGATCAGGCAGATCCAGCGATGAATAAAGTCTGGGGGGATTATTTCCGTCAAAAGGGCTTCGCAGTTATGGAAACGGACGCGAATTCCGGCAAGGGCGTTGGACAATTTGCACCTATGGTTCGTACCTTGCTGAAGGATCAGATCGCGTCGTGGTCGGCGAAAGGACTGGTAGGCCGAAAGGTGCGTGCAATGGTGGTGGGGGTACCCAATGTAGGAAAATCTACCTTTATCAATAAGGTGGCGAAAAAGAAATCTGCCATTGCGCAAAATCGTCCTGGTGTCACGCGGGGGAAACAGTGGGTTGGCGTGGACAGTTCATTGGAACTGTTGGATACGCCCGGAATTCTCTGGCCTAAATTTGAAGATCAGTCTATTGGCTTGAACTTGGCTTATACTGGCGCAGTGAAGGACGACATTATGGATCTGGAGGAATTGGCGTCCAATCTTATGGCGCTGCTGGCGGTACGCTATCCGGAGGCGATCAAGAGCCGCTACAAAATTGAATGGTCGGAAGAAATGCAAGGATGGGAATTGTTGGAAGAAGCTGGACGCAAGCGAGGATTTCTGATTTCCGGCGGAGAAGTAAATCTGGAACGTATGAGCCGTGTGCTATTGGAAGAATATCGTTCCGGGAAATTGGGACGTTTTACATTGGAACGTCCGGAAGAGGCAAATTAAATGGAAAATGCGGTTTTTGATCCTATGGCGCTGGAAAAGCAAGCGCACGAACTCGGATATATCATTGTCTGCGGTGCGGATGAGGCAGGAGCAGGTCCACTGGCGGGAGCTGTTTTTGCAGCGGCCGTTGTTTTGCCGGAACAATATGATCTGCCATATTTGACGGATTCAAAAAAAGTTACACCCAAACGCCGTGATCTTTTATTCGACTTAATTCGGGAACAGGCACTGGATTGGGCGGTTGCGTCGATAGATGAACGGGAGATTGACGAAATCAATATTCTAAATGCACGGCTGAAGGCGATGGACATGGCGATTCACCAATTACACACGCTGCCGGATTTTGCATTGATCGACGGCAATCGCGATAAAGGCATTCATATCCCGCATCGTACAGTTGTTCACGGAGACAGCCTTTCTGCCTCTATTTCGGCGGCTTCTATTTTGGCAAAAGTCAGCCGAGATCGTTATATGTTGGAAATGGCGAAGCAATATCCGGAATACCATTTCGAACAACACAAGGGATACGGAACAAAGCTGCATTACGAAATGCTGCGAAAATACGGACTGTGTCCGATACACCGCCGGACTTTCTTGAAAAATTTATGAGTTCTCAAACTTCATTGGTTGGTCGCTGGGGCGAAGCTCAGGTGGGAAAATGGCTGCAAAGGCACGGATATGTTCTGCTGGCATCCGGCTATCACTGCCGGATGGGGGAAATTGATTTAATTGCAAAAAAAGAAAACGTATTGGCATTTGTTGAGGTTAAACTGCGAAAGAATGATCGGTTTACTACGGCGAGAGAACAGGTGACATTGGCAAAGCAAAGGCGCATTCGCATAACGGCACAGTTCTATTTTGCGCAGAATCCGAACTATGCAGATCTTTTTTGTCGCTTTGATGTTGCAGAAGTTTATGCTCCGCAGGGAACGGAAACGAAAAAGCCGAAGATCAATTATCTGGAGAATGCTTTTTGGTGAGGTGGAATTCATGAACATTCCTCTTTTTGACGCACACTGTGATACAATCAGTCGTATTGCAAACTATCCCGGCCGGAGTTTGACAAGGAATACGGATCAGTGGAATCTGGATCGATTGGAAGATGTGCGGGAAAAGGCGCAGATATTTGCGCTATTCTGGGATTCTTCCATTTCCGGTGCCGGTGCGGCTGTGGAATATCAATTGCACGTATTTCAGAAACTATGCAGAGATAAGGAAAGACGGATCATGCTGTGCCGCAGCGGTTCAGAAGCTTGTGATGCGATCAAACAAGGGAAATTAGCGGCTTTTTTGTCGGTTGAGGGCGGAGAACTTCTGGATTGCTCGCTGGATCGACTGCGATGGGCATACGAACAGGGCGTGCGGATCGTCAATTTGACATGGAATCACGCCAATGTCCTTTCCGGCAGTCATAATGATGACTTCGATCGCGGACTCAGCGAACAAGGCCGATCGTTTGTACTGGAAATGGAACAGTTGGGGATGCTTCCGGATGTGTCGCATTTGTCCGACGCAGGATTTTGGGATGTAGTGGAATTGACTAAAAATCCGATCATCGCCAGTCATTCAAACAGTCGAGATGTATTTTTTCATACAAGGAACTTGACCGATGAGCAATTTACTGCCATAATAAAAAAACATGGTATCGTAGGGTTAAATTGCTATGCTCGTTTTTTAGGAGATGGCAAGGTCACCATGAACACGCTGCAAAAACATCTGGATCACTTTCTTGCATTGGGCGGTGAAAAGACCGTTGCGCTGGGCGGTGACTGGGATGGTTGCAGTAAGCTGCCCAGTGGCTGGGACGGTGTGTGGAACTGGTTGGATTTCTACGAACACCTGTGGAAACAAAACTACCCGGAACAATTGCTCCGGGATCTGTATTTCAACAATCTGATGAGGACAGTGATGGAAGTATGTACTATC
>CAVLAO010000032.1:0-15947 GCA_963660915.1 Bacteroides sp. CAG:927
GCTCTGATGGATATTCCAAGCTTTGTTGTTCCTGCAGAACAGCTTGATCTGTTTAATAACTATATCGTCGGTAAGTCCCTGTATAGCAACGATGAGCTGAAGGCTATGATTGGGATCACGTTGGACGAGTACAAGAAAACGGTTGAGTCCTACAGCCTTGAAAGCCGCTTCATTGCGAAGAATGCTGAAGGCACGATCTCTGATGATGAGCTGGCGTCAGCCGGTATCTCCGTAAATTAACACGGAAATATAACTTTCTGATACCTGCGGGAAGCAGGCTGGGGCAGTTCCCCCATTGCCTCAGCCTGTCATCCGCTCAGTAAGGAGGGAAACTGAAGTGAGTAAACGATCCGCAGGAGAATTTGAGACACTCACGATCAATAAGAAAAAGAAAAAGCTGCGCAATCAGATCATCCTTCTGGTGTGCTATATCCTGCTGTTTGTCTTGGCCAATCTGCTGACCGGGGGAAAGTTCTTCTCCCAGCAGAATATCCTGTCTACGCTGGCACATGCGGTCTATCCTGGCTTGGCGGCATTTGGTATGTGTTTTATTTTTACGCCGGGTATTGTGGATATGTCTCTTGGCGCCAATATTCTGCTGGCGGGCAATATCGGTGCGATTCTTGCCGTCAACCTGAACCTGGGGTATCCAGGGTTGATCATGGGTGCAATCGGTTCAGCTGTCATATTGGAAGTGATCACGATCTATACGGGCCTGAAATTGAAGATCCCGTCTTGGATTGCCGGCCTAGGTTTTGCACTAATCTACGAGGCGATACTTTCTCTGTATGCAAAGCATCTATCGGACACCATTGGTAAGGCTTACATTACTATGCCGGATGATCTGCGGGCGCTGGGTACGATGCCTGGCATCGTGATCCTGTGGTTGGTCGGCTTTGTGGCCTGCTATTTCCTGTATTCTCATTCTACGCTCGGTATCAATGTCCGTGCCTTGGGCTGCAATCAGTCTGTGGCAGAAGCAATGGGCATTAAGAAAAATAAGACGATTCTGCTGGGCTCGATTGTGGGTGCTGTTTTTGTAGGTGCAGCAGCGTTGGCCAGAATCAGCTATAACGGACACCTGGTCTCCAGCAGTGGTATGGGCAGCATTTCGTCGATTTTTCGCTCGCTGGCTACGTTCCTGTTGGCACAGTCCTTTGCATCGGTCATCGGTGTTCCTGCTGGCGCGCTGCTTGGTTCGCTGCTGATTGCAGCGCTGTTTAATTGCCTGACACTGCTGGGCGTTCCGTCTGGCACTGGTCAGGAAATCACGCTGGGTGCAATTGTTATTCTGTGCGGTATTATTTCTAATGCGAAGAATAAGGGTGTGGTGAAGTAATATGGAAGGCATTATTTTAAATGTGGAAAAGCTGAATAAATCCTTCGGTATTACTCATGCGAACCGAAATGTGGATTTTCAATTGCGTCGGGGTGAGATTCGCGGCCTGATCGGCGAGAATGGCTCGGGCAAGTCGACACTGGTATCGCAGATCTGCGGCATTCAACAGCCAACGTCCGGCACGATGGCGCTCAATGGAAAACCTTATGCCCCTAAAGGACCATTAGAGGCAAACCAACAGGGCGTGGCGATGGTCGTGCAGGAGCTGGGTGTGCTTGGCACCCTGCCGGGCAGTGTGAACATGTTTATTGGCCGGATGGAGCGCTTCACAAAATTTGGCGTACTGGATTTGAATGCCATGGAAAAAGAGGCGTACGCTTTGCTGGATAAGTGGGGACTGGGCGAAATTCCGTTAGATATGATGGCGGAATCGCTGTCCATTGAGCAGCGCAAGCTGCTGGAACTGGCAAAGGCGTTGTCTGCCGAGCCGGAGATCCTTGTACTAGATGAGATCTCCTAGGCACTTTCATTTGATAAGCGCCTGGTGCTCTATCGTATTATGAAGGAGTTTACTGCGGCCGGACACTCCATCATTATGATCTCGTACGATTTGGAAGAGACGGTCGAGCTGTGCGATAGCATTACAGTGCTGCGAGATGGAGAAGCCATTCAGACGATCCAGCGAGATGCGTTTGACTTGAACGGGCTGAAACGTTTGATGATCGGACGGGAAGTGGACAGCCAGTATTATCATTTTGATTCGGTAGAGACCTTTGATGATCAGGTCGTTCTGTCTGCAGAGCATTTGACGGTGCATGGCAAACTGGAGGATGTGAGTTTTGAACTGCATCGCGGTGAGATCCTCGGTGTCTGCGGCCTGTCCGATGCGGGCATACATGATCTTGGCAAGGCGCTGTTTGGCAAAGAGCATATAGCTTCCGGTACAGTGACGGTTAATAATGCGAAGGGTATGCACCGGGTGACAAAACCGGGACATATTACAAGCAATGGCGGAGCGTATCTGTCCAAAGACAGAGATGCGGACGGCCTGATGCTGTATGCCACGATTGCAAAGAATATCCAGATTCCATCTGCCCATGATATGGCATCGTTTCTGTGGTTTATCAGCCCGATGAAGGCTTCAGCACTGGTAAACGACGCAGTTGAGCGGTTTGAGATCAAATGCAATGATCCCAGCGAGGCAGTTAACAGCTTGTCCGGCGGTAATAAGCAGAAGGTGAATCTGAGCCGCTGGATGATCAAAAATCTGGACTTCATCATTCTGGACTGCCCGACCCGCGGTGTTGATATCGGCGTAAAAGCGTATATCTACAACCTGTTATATGAAGCAAAGAAAAAAGGAATCAGTATTCTGCTGATTTCCGACGAATTGCCCGAGGTGACGGGTATGTCAGATCGGCTGGTCATTATGAAAGACGGGAGAGTGTCTAAAATCCAGGCTCGCAGCGAAGGCTTCTCCAATGACGATATTATGGAGGCGATGATCTGATGACGGCAAAGAGAAAATGGAAGCTAGATGTGAATGCGCTGATGCCGATTTATATCCTTGCATTCATCTTGATCGTCTTTGCACTTTTGACACGAGGAAAACTGCTTACTGGTGATAATCTGTCTAATATTGTGAACCAGTCTATTCCATACTTTATCTGCGGCCTGGGCATGCTGTTTGTGGCTGCCATCGGCGGAACAGATATTACCTGCGGTTCACTTATTGGCTTGGCGGGTGCTCTGGCTGGTATGGCCGTGACAAAAATCAGCTTTTTGCTTTTGTTCCCGGTGGCCATCCTCGTGGGCTTGGCAGTTGGTCTTTTAAACGGATTGATCGTCTGTAAACTGAAAGTGCCATCCTTTATGGTGACGTTGTCTATGCTGATCGCGCTGAGAGCTTGTGTAAACTGGCTGCTTCAGACCAGCAATATTATCTGCACGAAGCAGATGCTGGTGTTCAATCAGCCAGCGGTCAAGATTCCTTTTGTCATTGCGTTGCTGGCGTTGTTCGGATATATTTTCCGTTTCACGCCTTTTGGTACTTATCTTCGTGCAATCGGTGAAAATGAACAGGCGTTTACCTACACTGGTATCAGCCTTCATAAGATCAAGATCGCAGCCTATATGATTTCCGGTATGATGGCCGGTATTGCGGGTATTTTTGTCATGGTCCGCAATGGTGGTTCCAGCAACACTATGGGCAGTTCGATGGAGATGAAGGTTATGCTCTGTCTGTTCCTAGCCAGTATTCCGGTTCAGGGTGGATCGGGCACCAGATTGTATAAGATGATCGTCGGCGTACTGACCTATTTTGTGCTGGACAATGGTTTGACCTTGATGGGCGGCTCTACGATCATCAATCAGCTGATCCGGGGCATTGTACTGATTCTTGCGCTGACACTGACCAGAATCGTTTCTGAGCAGAAGCTAAAGCGAGATGCCCGCCGTGCCGAAGAAGCAGAGGGAGTGATGGTGTGACCAGTATCTTTTCGCTGGAGATGATCGATCGCAGCTCTGTTCAAGTGTGGTGTGAAGGAGATGTGATCCAAGGGATCCGATTTATGTGCAGGCTCCCGGATTGCCGAGGAGGCCATCTCTCCTGTATTGAACACTTTGAAATTGTGGTGAATGGAACACGGATCCCGCCAGACAGAATTCTGTTTTGCCTGAATGGGAAGAAGCTATTTCCGTCTGAATTTCCCGGACTAGGGTATGAATACTGGCGCATTGATGAGCCAGCGCTGATCTGTGTGACCGATGTGGACCTGAATTCGCTCAGTGAGCTGACTGTCCGGTTCGGAATGAGGGTGCCTTATGCAGGAACATTGGATGAGCCTGTTGTTGTGCCACATATGGATCAGTTTCTCCTGAAGAAAGGGGGGGCATATGAACGCAGATATTAAGATTGGAATCAGTTTGTTTAGTTTGGCGTACCCTTTTGCAATAGGAGAGCTTGATCTGGAAGGCTGCTTGAAGGCGGTACATGAAATGGGATATCAGGGCGTCGAAATCGTCGCACCACAGATGATTCCAGGCTATCCAACACCGGATGATCATTTCTGCGGCTGGCTGAGAGATAAGTTGGCGGAATATGATTTGGAGGCGTACAGCTACGGAAGCTATGTGGAGCAACTTCGTTTCAATGGGCGCAGCCTGACAGAGAATGAAATCTATGAACTGGCTTTGATGGATCTGACAACGGCTGCGAAACTTGGATTTTCGTGCATGAAGACGCAGATTTCTATGCCTATACCGGTGCTGGAGCGTTTGTCACAGGCAGCAGAGAAACAGAATGTCTGGATTGGCTTGGAACTGCATGCGCCAAATCATTGCCGGGATGCGCAGTGGGAATCGATGTTCCGCGCATTTGATCGGATCGGTAGAGATCTGGTGGGAGTTGTCCCGGACACTGGAATATTTGCATGCCGCCCGCACCGGCTGTTTCTTCAGAAGGCAGCAGAGCAGGGCGTGAATGCGGATCGGTTGGAGCGGATGGTTCAGGCTCATGCAGCTGGATGCAGTTTGCAGCAGGTACGAGCGGAGTTGGAGCAGTTGAACCAGAAAGAAAGCGCGATCCTGGAGCAGATGTATGCGGAATTTACACCTACCGTTATGGATGATTTTGATATGATCCTGCCGTATTCCAGGTATATGCATGGAAAGTTCTTTTATATTGATGAAACGCTGGAAGATGATAGTGTTCCATTTGAAAAAATTATTCAATATATGAAGAGTGCCGGGTTCCAAGGGGCAATTTCCGCGGAATACGAAGGTTACTTCCACGATATATCCGTCGATTCCATAGAGCAAGCGCGGCGGTATGCAGGTATGATGCGGGGGCTGCTCGCATAAGTACCGAACCAATATGACAAGGAGTTGATTTTAGTATGCCATTCCAAGCCTACAATCATATGCTGATCACAGACCAGCCCATCAAAAACCTGGTCGTTGAGAATGTCACAATCGGCTACGAATTTAAAGTGCAGTATCCGTCCTATCGTGGGACCTTTCTGAGCTGCATTGAAGCGCTGTCTTTCCGTATGGATGATGTGGAAATTCCAAAAGAGAAGATCTACTTCTTGCTCAATGGCAAGCAGTTTTTGCTGGACGAGCTGTCTGAGTGCTTCAAAGAGTACTGGTTTATACTGGATTTTGCAACGATCCGTGTGATGCACAGCGGTGGCCTTGCGCCGGGTGAACATAAGGTAAGTGCCTATATCAAGCACCGCATCCCGTATACGGGATATTTTGGACAGTACATGGTCATGGACGCAGATGAGTCCAAAGTTTTGCCGGTGGAGTGAGGAGGGAATACAATGGCTAATATCAAATATGGCGTCACGCTGTACAGCTATTCCAATGAATATGTGAATGGCTTGCTGAGTTTCGAGGAGATCCTTCGTACAGTCAAAAAGCAGGGGTATACCGGAATCGAGCTCGTTGCCAGTCAGATGGTTCCGGAGTATCCCTATCCTTCCGATGAGTGGCTGGCTTATCTGAAAAATCTGCTGAAGGAGATCGGTCTTGAACCTGTCTGCTGGAGTGCTTATATCGATATGGGGATCCGCAGTGACCGAGATCTGACGGAAGATGAGATTATCCAGTTTACGGTCAATGATCTGATCTGTGCAAAGAAGGCAGGGTTTCCGATGGTGCGTACACAGCACGCCATCAGTCCGGCAATTTTTCGTAAGATGATCCCGTTCTGCAAGGAGCTGGACATGAAGCTGACCATTGAGATGCATCATCCGCATCATCCCGAAGTGCCGGTCTGGAAGGAGTACATCGATATTATGCGCGGCGAAGGAAAAGGCGTGCTTGGTTTTGTGCCAGACATGAGCATCTTTTCTAACCATCCGCATGAGCTGTGGGTCAAAGAAGCGCTGGATGCTGGCTGCCGCAAGGATGTGCTGGAATCTATGATCGACAAGCACAGCCGCAAACTGCCCGATGAGGAAATTTTGGCGGGTGACCTGACGGAGATTGAGAAGTTCTATGGTGAGCAGATGATCGAATCGTATAATGCACCCGCCAAGCTGGATCAGCTTCGCGATCTGATCGATTGCGCATTCTACATGCATGGAAAGTTCTACTATATCAATGATCAGCTTCAGGATGTCAGTATTCCTTATGAGCAGATCCTGCCGATGATCCAGAGTACGGACTATGATGGTTATATCGCCTGCGAATATGAAGGCCATCATTTTGATACGACAATCAGCGCAGTAGAGCAGTTGAATCGTTATGTGGCTATGTCCAATCGAATCCTGGGTCGTAACTGAACACAGAAAGGAAGAAAGTTATGCTGAAACGTAAAGTTAAAGTTGGCGTGGTCGGCTGCGGCGGTATCTGCAAGGCTACCTACATGAACAACATGGTAAATAAGTTTGCCATTGTGGATGTGGTTGGCTGCTATGATCTGATTGAATCCCGCATGGATTACATGGTCGAGCACTATGGCATCAAAAAGTACGACAGCCTTGAAGCAATCGTCAGTGACCCTGAGATTGAAGTAATCGTCAACCTGACCTACCCTGAGTCTCATTTCCTCGTGTCCTCTGAGGCGATGAAGCACGGCAAAAACGTTTATTGCGAAAAGATGATGGCTCCGGATTTTGAGCAAGCGAAGGAACTAGTGCGCCTGGCGGAGGAGAACCATGTCATGTATACGACTGCACCAGACACCTTCCTTGGTGCCCATGAGCAGAGTGCACGCTATTATATCGAACAAGGGCTGATCGGCAAGCCTGTTACCGTCCACGCTCAGGTGACAAACCGCTACCAGCCTAATACGCCGTTTTTCGATTTGGCACCTCGCTATTTCTTCTTCCCACTGCATTATGGTGGTGGCTTCCCCTTCGATTTGGGAGGCTATTATATTCATGAGATGATTAACCTGTTTGGTTCTGTGAAGCGGATTACTGGGTTTGGCGGCAATCTGGATCCGGAACGTGTCTATTCTAATCCGAAACACCCCAAGTATGGCGAGAAGTTTGAGGTCAATACGCCCACCACCTTGCTGGCAGCGCTGGAATTTGAAAATGGTGTGCTTGGCACGTTCCACATTTCCTCGGATTCTTTTGCCAGTCAGAGTTTTGTGGTCACTGGTACGGATGGCACATTCAAACTGGGTGACCCCAATATGTTTAATGATCATATCTCCGTCATCCGTCCTGGTGCCAACCCTGAGATTGAGATCATTCTGCCTGGAGAACAGCCCAAGATGGAGAAAGCTGCAGCAGATGAGGAAGATCCTGATCTGCAGACACTGGTGGAGATGATCCCGGTTCAGGAGGTCCAGCTGCCGCTTCTGCACCCGTTCTATGATTCTCTCCGCGGTGTCGGTTTGGCCGATATGTGCTATGCATTGGTCAATGGACGTCGTCCCCGCTGTCACTATGATATTGGTCTGCATGCCATCGAGGTGATTCACGGTATTCAGGAGTCCTGCCGTACCGGTGAGATCTATCAGATGACTACGCGCTGTGAGCGACCGGAGCCTGTTCCCATGAGTTCCGCTTCCCCTACGGGGCAGGAAGCGGCGCTGGATTCCTAACAGAAGGGAGCGTATTTCAATGACAAAGAAACTGCCTGTTGGGATTCAGGTTTATGGCCTGCGTGACTTGCTTGAGAATACGCCGGAGCAGTTCCCGGCCATTATGAAGCAGGTGAAGGAGCTGGGATATGACGGTGTGGAGCTGGCCGGTCTGTATGGCTTAGATCCGACCTTTATCCGGGATACGTTGGCGGAAATCGGACTGACTCCGCTGAGTGCCCATGTGCCGCTGGCAGACATGATGGCGGATATTGAGAAAGTCATTGCCGACTATCAGCTGATTGGTGTGGATTATTTGGTCGTACCCTATCTGCCGGAAGAATACCGCCACCTCACACCCGGTTACCCAGTGGTGATCGAAGAGATGAAGAAGATCGGTGCGGCAGTGAAGGCGGCAGGTATGAAACTGCTGTACCACAATCATAATTTTGAGTTTGTACGTCTGGAGGACGGTACGTTCGGTTTCGATGATATTTATAGACAGGTGCCGGCGGATCTGTTGATGGTGGAACCGGATACCTGCTGGATCAAAGTCGCTGGGCAGGATCCGGTCGAATATATTCATAAGTATGGTTCACGCTGTGAGGTCATTCACTTGAAGGACTTTGTAAAGGAAGGAAATCCTCAGAATCTCTATAAATTAATTGGCATCGAAACGGAGGAGAAGGAAGAAGATACCGGCTTCTTTGAGTTCCGACCAGTTGGATTTGGTCAGATGCTGTGGGGACCGATCTTGAATGCTTCTTTGGAAGCCGGTGCAAAGTGGGTCGTAGTAGAACAGGACGAGCATTATGACCTGCCCCCGATAGAATGTGCCCGGCGCAGCCGTGAATATTTGAAGATTCTCGGCTGGTGACAGAGACTGTACTGGTCGCAGATGCCGATTTTCCTCTATGTGTTTACACCCTCACTCTCTGAGAGTGTAAACCACTTTCCCGAGCCGGAAGTGATCGGACCTATTAGTGGTAAAAAGGATGTGGATGAATGAACAAACAGAACAATCCTAGGGCAATTGCATTCCTGTCCGCTCATGGGATGTATAGCGGGCAGATAGATCTTGACGGTACCCTCAATGATTTTTTAGGTCAGATGACTGCGGGATTGCGCGGTGAACCATCTTCGCTTATGATGATCCCTGCTTATATTGGCGCAGCATCCGATTTGGCTGGAAAGGCTGCTGTTGTACTGGATGCGGGTGGAACTAATCTGCGTGCGGCAAGATTACAGTTTGATGGGCAGGGAAGTCCGGTGATTTCGGATTTTTCCAAGCGTCCTATGCCGGGCAGCCAGATATCGCTGACCATCGAGGAGTTTTATGATGCTCTGGCTGATGCGCTTCAGCCATTTGCTTCGAGTGATGAACCAGTGGGATTCTGCTTTTCGTTCCCAATGGAGATACTGCCGGACCGAGAGGGCAAGATCCTCCATTTTGTTAAAGAAATTCGTGTCAGCGGTGCGACGGGTTCGAAAATCGGAGCCGGGATCAATGCGGCACTGAGACACCGAGGTGTAAAGCCTAAGAAATTCGTGCTATTGAATGACTCAGTTGCTACATTACTTTATGGTATGCAGGACGGCGCGGCCAATACTTATAGTGGGTTTGCCGGGTTTATTCTGGGTACCGGTACAAATGTTTGCTATATGGAGCAGGGAAATGCAATCACCAAGCTGGGTGGCTGGCAAAAGCAGATGATCGTCAATGTGGAGAGCGCTGGCTATGATGGCTTTACCCAGGGAACGTTTGACCGTGAACTGGATGCGGCGTCTCAAATGCCGGGAGATCACATCCTTGAAAAGATGACCTCCGGAGCCTATCAAGGAGGATTGATCTATCGAACAGTGCGCGGCGCTGTACAGGAGGGACTGTTTACAGAGGGATTTGCCGATGCGTTTGATAAGATGCCATTCTTCACGATGGGTGAGATTAGCAATTATTGCGCAAATCCTGAAGGGGTGAGCAGTATTGCACAACTGGCATTACGAGGAACGCTGGAAGATCGGGCATTGCTTTGGGCACTGATTGACGACAGTTTTGAGCGCTCGTCAAAAATGACAGCAGTTGTGTTTGCAGCTGTTGCTGCAAAGATGCATAGTGGACGTGATCCAGAGCACCCGCTGTGTATGTCGGCGGAGGGGACGACCTTTTTCAAAGCACCGCTGTTTCGCCCCAAACTGAATGATTGGTTGAATAAGTGGGTTCGGGATCAACTGGGTTATACGATCCATATCATCAAAGCAGAGGATGCTACATTGATCGGTTCTGCAGTTGCAGCGTTGGCTGACTGATAAAAAGACGAGGTGAAGTTATTTATGAAAACAGTTCGATTTGGTATTGTAGGTTATGGCTTTATGGGCTATGAGCATTATAAAATGCTGCATGATTTTCCAAATGCTGCTATTACGGCAATTTGCGATAGGAATCCGGAACAGCTGAAAGATGTACCGGATGGCATCTGTGCATATGAGCAGGCGGAAGACCTGTTTGCAGATCCGAATGTTGATGTGGTCATCATTTCTGCCAATAATAACCAGCACTGCAAGCTGGTGTGCCAGGCAGCTCAGGCAGGAAAAGATATTATCTGTGAAAAGCCGGTAGCTATGACATTGGCTGAGCTGGATCAGATGGAGAAGGCCGTCAAAGAAGCGGGTGTCAAATTCACTGTTCATCAGCAACGGCGCTTTGACCCTGATTTTCGTACGACCAAAAATGTGGTGAAATCCGGTACGCTGGGTCAGATTTATACCATAAAATCCAGTTTGTATGGGTATAATGGCAATATGCATGACTGGCATGTATACAAGAGTGAAGGCGGCGGTATGCTCTATGATTGGGGTGTGCATTTGATTGACCAGATCCTTTGGATGATTAACAGCCCGGTCAAGAGCGTTTATGCGGATGTCCGGGATGTGATCAATCAGGAAGTTGATGATTACTTCCATATTATTCTGCGCTTCTACAATGGGCTGACAGCTGATATTGAGCTTGGCACATATTATCTGAGTACGAAATCGGATTGGTTTGAGCGCCATTGGTATGTAGGCGGAGATAAGGGAGTTATGGAACTGGATGGCTTCCATCCCAAAGGAAATATCGTTCGTACGTCGCACCTGCTGACAGAGGTGGGCAAGAAGCGCGCAACCGGGGATGGCGGCCCGACCCGGTCCTTTGGTACGCCTGAACCCGGACTGATTTTGACGGAGCCGCTGCCGATTGCAAATACTGAACACGCAGATTATTTCCGCAATTATATTGCAGCTTGGAATGGTGAGGCAGAGTTTTTGGTCAAGATCGATGAGGTGCGCCGTAGCTTGAGGCTGATGGATGCTGCGCGGGAATCGGCAGAGACTGGGTTTGCAGTTCCGTTTGAGTGAGCATCATGGATGAAGAAGAGAAGCTGCTGGCCGGTAAGTTGTTTTGCCCAGGCGATGATAAGCTCAAGGCAATCAAGCTGCGAACACACAACTTGAATCAGATATACAATGCGCTTCGTGAGGATGAATCCGAGCAGCGAGAGAGTGTTTTGCACCAAATGCTTGGTGGACTTGGAGAGAACAGCTTTATTCAGGGACCGGTATTCTTCCATTATGGCTGTCATACATTTATAGGTAATCGCTTTTTCGCAAATTTCAACTTTACAGTGCAGGATGACGGAATTCTCGAGATTGGGGACGACTGTGCATTTGGACCAAATGTAACGATCGTGACGCCGCAGCATCCGTTGCTTGCAACAGAGCGAAAGGGAATCTCGACAGCGCAGGGCTATCAAAAAGGGCCTTGCTATGCAAAGCCCGTTAAGATCGGCAATGCCTGCTGGCTGGGAGCGGGAGTTACCATCTGCCATGGAGTGACGATCGGTGATGGATGTGTGATCGGCGCTGGCAGTGTAGTGACGAAAGACATTCCGTCTGAAATGATTGCGGCTGGTGTACCATGCCGGGTTATCCGACCGATCACCCCAGCGGACAGTATAGCGTATCGTGCAGAGCTTTTAGAATAATAGAAGCGCGTGTTTACATAGTGGCATTGTAGATAAATGTAAATAAATATGGACTATGAATGTTGAATGGCCGAAATAGGCACATGTTTACGGATGGGTACATGAAAGGGCAGTTCCAGCAGATTCTCGAATTCCCTCTGTCAGAGCGTAGATTTTATTGCGTATAGCTATACTTATACTGGCTTTTACTGGCTTTTTGAATGACGCAACACCGTGATATTGGACAAAAAGACGAAGCAGAATATGCTGAGACTTTATAAGGCAGTATGATAAAACTTAATAAAACTGAGGCATTGCAATGGCAGAATGAGGCTTTGACTGTAAAAGGTCAGAGCCTTTTTCTATGCTTAGAAAATCCGCACATTCGCAATTTGAAAACCAGCCGAGTGCCGAGCAGAATAGAGTCCACGTTTCTGCCACACACCACGACGCACAGAAAGTAGTGCAAATTTTTCTTGCAAAATAATTGAATTTATGATACAAGTATAAGGTGTATAATACAATGCAGTGATTGGGAATATTTTCGATTGTTTCTTCACCAGAGAGCATTTGCCATCGGCTGAAAACAAGTGCAGAAGAATGCGGAATAGTTCGCCCAGGAGCAGTTCAGAGGAAATGCTGAGCCGATTGATGGTCGTTATCCCATCTTAAGTGCGGTTCGTTTGAATCGAATGCGGGTGGTACCGCGGAAGGTTGGCCTTTCGTCCTGTTATGGACGGAGGGCTTTTATTTTGTTAAGAACACAAGAAAAGGAGCTTTTGTGATGAAAGAAAAATTGGCGCAGATTCGAAAGGAAGCGCTGACCGCAATTCAAGATGTTGAAAGCAGCGCAGCACTGGATGCACTTCGGGTCAAATATTTAGGGAAAAAAGGCGAATTAACTGCCGTTTTAAAACAAATGGGTTCTCTTTCTGCGGAAGAGCGTCCTGTGATAGGCCAGGTAGCGAATGAAGTGCGTGCTGCTCTAACGGATGCTATCTCAGAACGAGGCAAAAGAATTGAAGAACTTGCACTTGAATTGAAGTTGAAATCCGAAGCGATTGATGTCACAATACCCGGTGAGTCCCATGTACTTGGACATAAACATCCTATTACCTTAATTATGGATGAAGTAAGAGATATTTTCATTGGCATGGGCTTTACTGTGGCCGAGGGACCCGAGGTGGAATTGGCAGAGTATAATTTTACTCGTCTGAACACAGAAGAAGGACATCCGGGACGTGAGTGGACTGATACATTCTACATCACGGAAGGAGACAAAGATCCGAAAAATGATGCAGTATTGTTGCGCAGTCAGACCAGTCCTATGCAAGTGCGCACGATGGAGGCACAAAAGCCGCCTATTCGTATCATTGCACCCGGCCGCGTCTATCGCAAGGATGAAGCAGATGCTACGCACTCTCCTATGTTCCATCAGATTGAAGGCATGGTAGTTGATAAAGGAATTACTATGGCTGATTTAAAGGGCACCTTAAATGCTGTAATCAAAAGTTTGTATGGTGAAGAATCGGTTACCCGTTTCCGCCCTCATCATTTCCCGTTTACAGAGCCATCCTGTGAGGTGGATGTACAGTGCTTCGCTTGCCACGGTAAGGGATGCAGTGTCTGCAAAGGTGAAGGTTGGATTGAGGTACTAGGCGCCGGTATGATTCATCCAAAAGTTTTGCAGGGGTGTAACATCGACGCCAATGTTTACTCCGGTTGGGCATTTGGCATGGGCGTAGAACGTCTTGCTATGATGCGTTATGGCATTAATAACTTGAAGCTTTGCTTTGAGAATGATGTGCGTTTCCTAGAACAGTTCTAAAGTAAAGGAGGATAAAGTGTTATGATTCTTTCTCGTAATTGGTTGAATGAATTTGTTCCAAATGTCAGTGTAAGCGATATCAACGACAAAACTTTTTCAGAAGCAATGACAATTTCCGGCTCTAAAGTAGAGACGTTTGAAGAAATAGGACATGAAGTGACCAATGTTGTGGTTGGTTATGTTAATGAAATGCATCGCCATCCAAATTCAGACCACATGTGGGTTTGCCAGGTCGACATCGGTGAAGAGACAGTACAGATCTGCACCGGCGCATGGAATGTCCATGTGGGCGACTTTGTCCCGGTAGCAAAGCATAAGTCAACACTGCCTGGTGGAGTTAAGATTACAAAGGGAAAGCTGCGCGGCGAGGTTTCTTGCGGCATGTTGTGCGGTATGTCTGAGTTGGGATTGGATACGCACGATGTTCCGTATGGAGCGATTCTGGCCGCGGCTATTCTGGGTGATTATCATCCGATCGATAACGATCATCCCAGTATTCCTGCAGATATTGCACCGGGAGCAAATATTTTCGGGAACGTAATTGCTGCAAAAATTACTGCAATTAAAGCAATTGCTTATTCCGAATTTTCTGTCATGCTTGATACTGGGAATAATGTCATGGTAAATCCCCTTACTACATGCCAGAATCTTCACGAGGGAGATATGGTTGCGTATAATACGGAATGCAATACTATTTGCACCCTGGCTGACCTTCATGCAGAGCAAAGGGAATTTCCTAATTGCATACCGGATGGCATTTTTATTTTGAATGAGGAAAACATTGCTCCCGGTGCAGATATCAAGCCGATTCTTGGGTTAGATGATCATGTCATTGAATTTGAGATTACGCCCAATCGTCCAGACTGCTTATCAGTTATTGGTCTGGCACGAGAAGCTTCTGCAACATTCCAACAGCCGTTGAATCTCCATACGCCTGAAGTAAAGGGGTGTGGTGGCAGCATTATGGATGATCTGGATGTAGAAATTGAAGATTCAGTTTTGTGCCCACGCTACACCGCGCGCATGGTGAAAAATGTGAAAATTGCACCGTCGCCCAAGTGGATGCGTGAGCGGCTGCGTGCTTCTGGCGTTCGCCCAATTAACAATATTGTTGACATTACAAACTATGTTATGCTGGAATATGGACAGCCGATGCATGCTTTTGATTTTTCCTGTGTTGAGGGTGGCAAGCTTGTTATACGTACCGCTAGAGAGGGCGAGACGATTCAAACGTTAGATGGCAACGATCGTGCACTGACCACTAGCATGCTGTGCATCTGTGACGAGAAAAAACCTGTTTGTGTTGCGGGTGTCATGGGTGGTGCTAATTCTGAGATTGTAGGCGATACCGCTGCGGTCATTTTCGAATCTGCTAATTTTAACGGTGTGTCTGTCCGGCGTACCGCTACTGCGCTTGGCATGCGGACAGAAGCTTCTGGCCGCTATGAAAAAGGGCTTGATCCAATGAATACCTATCTTGGCGTTCAACGTGCATGTGAGTTAGTAGAATTGTTGGGCGCTGGTGAAGTTGTGGATGGCATCATCGATGTAATCGCAGCAGATCAAAATCCTACTACAGTTTTGCTTGAGCCGGATAAAATCAATGCATTACTGGGTACAGACATATCTAAGAGCGAAATGATTTCTATTTTAACAAGATTAGGATTCACTATGGATGAGGATACGATTATTGTACCTTCCTGGCGCTCCGATGTAGAACATTATTCTGATATTGCAGAAGAAGTTGCTCGTTTCTATGGTTACAATAATTTGCCGACCACCTTGATGCGAGGTGAGACAACTCGTGGCGGTTTAAATGCGGGGCAAAAGGCAGAGCAATTGGCTACTGCAACTTGCCGGAGTCTTGGCTATAGTGAAATCATGACATATTCGTTCATTTCACCTAGCTACTACGACAAAGTGCGTATGCCAGTTGATTCCCCCAAACGTGATAGTATTCGCATCTTAAACCCGCTAGGCGAGGACACTTCTATCATGCGTACTACTGCTGTTCCATCTATGTTGGAGGTACTGGCTCGCAACGAGCATTATCACAATAAGAAAGCACAGCTCTATGAGTTGGCCAAGGTGTACGCTAAGCGTACCGACTCTGCTATGGCGACTGAAACACTTGATCTTATCCTCGGTGCTTACAGCGCTGATATGAACTTCTTTAAGATCAAGGGTGCAGTAGAAACGATTTTGAATGCATTCCATATCCAAGAGGTTAGCTATATT
>CAVLAO010000032.1:15957-17497 GCA_963660915.1 Bacteroides sp. CAG:927
ACTGCTGACCGTCCGGCATTTCATCCAGGCCGTTGTGCCGATATCAAGATTGGCGAGCGGGTCATTGGCACAGTAGGTGAAATTCATCCTTTGGTTGCTAAGAATTATGATGTGACAAATCGTTTGTATTTAGCACGGCTTGACTTTACCGCTTTGACAAAGTTGGCCAACACAGAAATTTCTTACCAGCCATTGCCTAAGTATCCAAGTATGAATCGTGATATTGCTGTTGTCTGTGATATTGCAGTTCCGGTGGGTGATTTGGAGGCGTGTATAGCAAAGAGCGGCATGGGATTGGTAACAGAAATCGAATTGTTCGATATTTATACCGGTGCACCGATAGCGGATGGGAAAAAGAGCGTTGCGTTCTCGTTGAAATTGCGGTCGGATGATCATACCTTAACAGATGCTGAGGCAGACACCGATGTAAGGACAATTTTAAATGCTCTTGAAAAAGAGTTGAATGCTGTACTGCGCTAACCAGTTGCTGAAAATTCTTGAATGAGCCTGCCGTTTCAACCACGGTGGGTTTATTCTGATTCATTGGTATAGCTTTCGTATCCTTATTATTTATTTACGAAAATCACATAAAAATAATAAAATCCGAAAATTTGTAAATTTGATTTTTCTAAGATGGAAAAAACTTGCCAAACAGAACAAAATCGGATATAATGATCTAAAATATTGCATAGAGCAAAGTTACGGGGGTAATTATTTTGAGCAGCACAATTTCCACAATTATCATGGTTGTAGTTCTGATCGCAATCTTCTACTTTATGCTGATTCGTCCGGAAAACAAGAAGAAGAAAGAAGCACAGAACCTAAGGGACTCGCTGTCTGTGGGCGATGAGGTTACCACTATCGGCGGCATTGTTGGTACAGTCTGCCACGTGAAAGAAAATTCCGTTGTCATTGAGACGGGAGCGGATCGTGTTCGTCTGGAAATGATGAAGTGGGCGATTGCCAATAAGGGTGCGCAGACAGAAGAGGCAAAGTGAGGATTTGACTCTTTTTTTGAGCATGATTTCAATCTAATGTTTAGCGCATATCTTGATCGTTAAGCTTGGGATTTGGCAAAAAACAAATGATTATCATAGCGGTTGAAATATAATGCTCACTGTGCTATAATAGAAAAAAATTAAGGAGGGGATTCCTTTGAAGCATGTTAAGACTCTGAACGGCGCCACTCTGAAGAATAGTGCTGCTCATGGTGGTTGCGGTGAGTGCCAGACTTCCTGCCAGTCCGCTTGCAAAACCTCTTGCACGGTAGCAAACCAGAAGTGTGAGCACAACAAGTAATCAGAAGCTGTTTCATTTGAAAGGGTGGGCTTGCGCCTGCCCTTTCTGTTGTTTATTTAAATTATTTTGTGATGGAGGTTCCAATGGTACATACATTTGAAGCGCTTGGCTGTTATATTGCGGTTGATGTTAATAGTGGTGCGGTCCACGTACTGGATAAAATGATGTATGATTTGCTTCGTGAGATTGAAGGACCGATGGGGGAGAAGTGTCCGGATGAACTGAAGGACAAACTGAGCAA
>CAVLAO010000033.1:0-16828 GCA_963660915.1 Bacteroides sp. CAG:927
AAAGAGTCGAAAAAAGTATCTTCTGCAAGTCAAATAAGAATGTAATTAAAGAGAGGGAATGCGGACTCCGATAGCATATAGTTCTTATTTTTGTAGGATTCCTACAAAAATAAATTTACGATTTGTAATTATGATCCTTGACGATAACAAATGCGGTTGATATACTACACAAAAAGTTAGAGAGAAGATATGCGTTTATTGACAAATCTCCTAGTTTTTATGACGTCGCAACGCGTTGTATCTGTGTGTTTCTTGCCCAATATGGGCAGAGGGGAGCGGTTCTATGAAAGAAGAGATTATTCTGGAAGTTCGACACCTGCGCACAAGTTTTCTTCAGGGCAAATCTGAGATGCGCGCTGTGGATGACATGTCCTATACAGTCAAAAAAGGCGAATGCGTTGCTATTATTGGTGAATCTGGTTCAGGCAAGTCAGTCAGTGCGCTGTCGGTACTGCGGTTGATCCCATATCCGCCTGGAATTATCAAGGGCGGAGAGGTGATTTTTAAAGGCCGGGATCTGATGAAGCTGAGCAATGCGGAAATGGAAGAGATCCGCGGGAATGAGATCAGTATGATCTTTCAGGAGCCATCCACGGCGCTGAATCCTGTGATTCCGATCGGAAAGCAGATTGAGGAAAATATACTCATCCATACAAATCTGAGCAGAAAGGAAGCAGAGCAGCGTACCATTGATTTACTGGCTCGCATGGATATCCCGAGTCCGGAAACCCGGTTGAAGGACTATCCCTTCCAGTTCTCCGGAGGCATGCAGCAGCGTGCCATGATTGCTATGGCAATGAGCTGTAAGCCGGATCTGCTCATAGCGGATGAACCGACTACCGCATTGGA
Source organism: Bacteroides sp. CAG:927 (assembly GCA_963660915.1). Classification (GTDB taxonomy): domain Bacteria; phylum Bacillota; class Clostridia; order Oscillospirales; family Oscillospiraceae; genus UMGS1766. The sequence goes on from CAVLAO010000033.1 coordinate 850, forward strand.
CGTGACGGTTCAAGCTCAGGTGTTGGAGCAATTGAATTCCCTTCGGGCGGAGTTTGGTACCTCGCTCATGATTATTACACATAACTTAGGTATTGTTGCCCGATATGCAGATAGTGTGAAGATTGTTTACGGCGGTAAGATCGTGGAAGAGGGGAGTGTGGATCAAATTTTTGAGAATCCGCATCATCCCTATACAATTGGCCTTATCAGTGCTGTCCCCAGGTTGGACCTGCCTCGCAGTCATGGCTTGCATACCATTGAGGGTGAGCCTCCTGACATGTCCAAGATTCCCCCTAGATCCTGTGCATTTTCACAGAGATGTAAATATTGTACAGATGAGTGCCGGACGCATCGCCCACCGCTGAAACAGGTGGAAGCAGGGCATGCTTGTGCCTGTTTCCATATGGAAGCGGCAAGAAGAGATGCAGAGGAGGTGCTTCAGGCATGATTGAAACAAAAAATCCCTTCTCAACTCAGATGAAGAATATCATGACGGTGCGCGACTTGAAAATGCACTTTCCTGTTACAAAGGGACTGCTGAAGCATCAGGTAGGTGCGGTAAAAGCAGTGGACGGGGTCAGTTTTGATATTAAACGCGGGCAGACTTTAGGATTGGTAGGAGAATCGGGCTCCGGAAAATCTACCATTGGCAATTGTCTGATCCATCGCATTCAGCCGACTTCAGGTGAGATTGTTTTCGAAGGAACAAATCTGAAGAATATTGACAAAAAGACCATGCGACTTATGCGCCGGACAGTGCAGATGATTACGCAGGATCCCTTCGCATCGTTAGATCCTCGCTTTACGGTGGGGGAGTGCATTGCAGAGGGTTTACGCATTCATCACTTGATTGAAGGAAAAAAAGCCATTAGTGAACGCGTGCGGGAGATGTTGGATATGGTTGGTCTGCGGCCTGAAGTGGCTGACCGTTACCCACATGAGTTTTCCGGAGGGCAGCGCCAGCGTATTTCCATTGCCCGTTCATTGGCACTTCAACCTTCATTTATTGTCTGTGATGAAATCGTCTCTGCATTGGATGTTTCTATTCAAGCACAAATCGTCAATCTGATGATGAAACTGCAGCAGGATTTGGGGCTTACTTATGTATTTATCGGACATGATCTCTCAGTTGTGCGGTATATCAGCCAAAATGTGGCGGTGCTCTATCTAGGGAAGATCATGGAATTGACGTCCTCCGATGAACTGTATGACCACCCATTGCACCCGTATACGCAGGCGTTGATTTCTGCAGCACCGATTCCGAATCCAAAAGTGGATCGCGCCAGAGAGCGCATCCTGCTTAAGGGAGAAATCCCGTCTCCGCTTAATCCGCCTAAGGGATGCAACTTCTGCACACGGTGTCCTTATGCTACCGATCTGTGTCGTGAGGTGGAGCCGGAATTTGTGGATGTGGGGAACGACCATTGGGTTGCCTGTCATCGCGTGAGCGGAAAGTGAGGAGGAGCATATGGGTAAATATACAGTAAAACGGATCCTCTTGCTGATCCCTACAATTTTTCTTGTCTGCCTTATCGTGTTTGCACTGATGCGCTGTGTTCCTGGGGATGCGGTGGACGCCATTGTTACGCGTATGACGCAGGCCGGACAATCTGTGGATGCTGAGGCGGTGCGTGTCAAATTAGGTATGGACAAGCCCGCGTATGTTCAGTTTTTTGTGTGGATGGGTCAGGTCTTGCGGGGTGATTTGGGCGACTCCTTCTTCCAGTTCCGTTCGGTGGGCGATATTCTGGCCACACAGATTCCGGTGTCCCTGGAGTTGGGTATTATCAGCCTGGTGTTGTCTAATCTGATCTCCATTCCGATTGGTTTGTTCTGCGCGGCAAGACAGGATTCTATTTCGGATTACACCATCCGTATTATCGCGGTGATCCTGATGAGCATACCGATGTTCTGGCTGGCAACGCTGGTGCTGTTCTATCCGGCACAGTGGTGGGGGTATGCGCCACCGACGGTTTATGTCAGCTTCTTTGATAATCCTATCCAAAATCTGAAGATGTTCTTGGTACCGGGTATTCTGGGGGCACTGGCACAGGCCGGTATGCAGCTTCGTCTGGTGCGGACACAGGTGTTGGATACTCTGCGTCAGGACTATGTACGTACGGCCTACGCCAAGGGAGTCAAACAGCGCACAGTGCTGTTCCGCCATGCCTTCCGTAATGCCATGATCCCGGTTGTCACCATTATCGGCGGTTCTTTTGGTGCTATGGTGGGTGGCAATATGATTCTCGAAAATCTGTTTAATATTCCCGGCATAGGCAGCCAGATGGTCACTGCATTGGGACAGCGGGATTATCCTTTAGTGCAGGGATGCGTGTTGGTTATGTCTATATTCGTTATGGTGGTCAACCTGCTTGTCGATCTATGCTACAAGTGGATCGATCCCCGAGTCAAGTTGGATTAAGGGGGGGACAAGAAGATGCAACTGATTAAAGACCTCTTTAAGAAAAAGACCATTGGTGGTATCTGTCTGGTCGTATTGATCCTTTTCCTACTGGTTGCTATTTTTGCCGACGTGATCGCCCCCACCCCATTGGGAAAGACCGGACTGCCCAAAGATGTGCGTGCCATGCTGATCGCACCCTTTACGGACTGGACGCATCCTTTGGGTACGGATAAGATGGGTCAGGATCTTCTGAGCTATATGATTTACGGTGCTCGCACATCTGTGATTCTGTGTGTGTGCTGCACCATACTTTCCACTTTGGTATCATTGGTCATCGGCGTGCTGTCTGCAGTCATTGGTGGATGGTTTGATCTGATTGTTCAGCGTATTGTGGATGCCTTTGGCTGTATTCCTCAGATGCTTTTGCTTTTGCTAATGATGAGTCTGATGGGCAACGGAATTCCGCAGATGATTGTGGCACTGGCGGTGCCGTCCGGCATTGGTGGTTCTCGTATGGTGCGTTCCTCTGCGTTGGCAGTCAAGGACTCCGGCTATTGCGATAATTCTGATCTATTAGGAGGAAGCGTGCTCTGGAAATCCATCAAACACGTTGTTCCGAATATCATGCCGCTAATCATCATCTCTGCAGCCGGGTCTCTGGGCGGTGTAGTTATGATGGAGGCTTCTATGAACTTCCTTGGCTATGGCGTTGCTCCTGGTACTCCATCCTGGGGTGCACTTATCACCGGGCAGGGACGTGATATGCTGTTTACTGCTCCGTGGTTGTGCATTATTCCCGGTATTGCAATTGCATTGCTGACTTTCTGCTCTTCCATGTTTGGCGACGCGATTCGTGATTTGCTGGATCCTCGTTTGAAAGGCGGCGTCGGCAGTTACAACAGCAAGAAATTGAAGAAAGTGTTGGCGGCACTGGAGCATGAGGACGAATTTGAAGAAGATATGAGCGACATTGCATGAAGCGCGGCTAAAACCAGTCTGCACCAGGAGACACTCCTGGAAAATAAAAACTATAGGAGGAAAAAGAATGAAAAAGCTTATCGCATTGCTGCTGGCATTAACTATGGTGTTTGCCTTGGTTTCCTGCGGCAGCAACGGCGCGGGCAACGGTTCCGCGTCGGCATCTACTCCGGCATCTAGCGGCTCTGATAGCGACAAGAGCGGCACTCCGAAGACCACTGGTACAGAACCACAGTATGGCGGAGAGGTTACGCTCTACTACCCCAAGTTCTATAATTATTTCGATCCTGCCATGATGGACGAGTACCAGTTTTCTTTCTGGTATGAAACGCTCTGGGTAATGGACTGGGGGCTGAATGACGCCGACACCTATGCTTTTGATGCAGGTGCCATTCCGTTGGAGTATATGACAGGCCAGTTGGCGGACAGCTGGGAGTTTGATCAGAATGCAGGTACTTTGACGGTAAAACTGCGTGACGGTGTTTGCTTCCAGGATGGCGAGCCCTACAATGGCCGTGCTTTGACTGCCGACGATGTCGTTTGGTCTTACAGTCGGTTGTTGGGCATCAATGGCATCGAGAAGGTGGAGACGGAGTTCGATTGGGCAAATGCGTTGACAATGTTGTCCGGTGTGGAGGCTGTTGATGACAGCACCGTGGTCTTTACATTTGCAGATGGCATGGCGACTGATATTCAGCTGCAGGCATTAATGAATGCAAAGGTCAATATCGGTGGTGCAGAATGGGATTCCTGCCCTCAAACTTGGGAATATGCAAAAGGCACCGGTCCCTATGTTTTGTCTGAGTATGTTCAGGATAACTCCATGACTTTTGTAAAGAACGAGAAGTATTATGGCCATGACGAGCGTTATCCCGATAACCAGTTGCCTTACATCGATAAGATTACGTTGGTTTACATTGCAGACTCTGCCAACATTCTGGCACAGGCTATGGCAAACTCCTTAGATTGGTTCGGCGAGAATGGTAAGAGTGTTCTGTCCGGTGACCAGCTGGCTCAGCTGTCTGCGGCCAATGTTGGCACCCTCTATGGTTACACTACCGGTTCTCCTGCTGCTATTGCGCTCAAAGTCGGTCAGGAGCCCTTCTCTGATTTGCGCGTTCGTCAGGCAATGCAGTATGCTATTGATCTTGAAGCCGCAAATATTTTCCTCGGCAATGACGATGATGTGGTTGTTCCCGGTCTGTGGAATCCCAGCCTGACCTGGTCCACCACTAAGGAATGGCCGGAAGATCTATCCGAGCAGTTCACTTATAATCCTGAAAAGGCCAAGGAACTGCTGAAAGAGGCCGGTTATGAGAATGGGTTCGAGTTTGAGATTGAGCTGGATCCCACTGCAAATCTTGAATTATATCAATTGGCAGCTAGCTATCTTGAGGAAGTTGGCATTACGATGAAGATCAGCGTTGCTTCTGAAATGATGGAAGCAGTCCAGCATTCTCAGGACTACAGCGATCCTCGTCAGTCTGCCGGTTTTGGTGGTGGCTTTGGCGAGTACCAGTTGGCCTTCATGATGACTGGTGACGGTGCGATGCCGAATGCTTTCGGACACACAGACCAGACCTATTTGGAGAAGATAAACGCTATGGGCGCTGCCTCTACCACAGAGGAACAGGCGAAACTGGCGGAAGAATTGGATCAGATGTTCGCTGCTGCTCACTGGGCCATTCTGGTAGATGGTATCCAGCCTGCTTATGACTATATGTCCAACCGTATTGGCGGTTATACCGGTGAGAAGGTCTACTATAAGGACAATATGCGTACGGTCTGGAGTCGTTTGTGGGTGGAAGAGTAATCTTCTAAGGAAGGCACTTGCCTCTTCAGAGGCATAGTTATGTAAATCTCTGCGGAGGACAGTTGATCTGTCCTCCGCAGGACAAAAGAGAGGCTATACTTGTTCTGCATAAGATCATGATCAGTATCAGTCACAGCACAGATCCTCATGTTTTTATGCAGGGTTAGTATCAATTTAAGGAGGAAAAACAAATGGCTTTAAAATATGAGGCATTGTTATCGCCCATTCGCATTCGAAATACCATTTTGCGCAATCGGATGCTGTCCACCGCATCTACTCCGCATTTCCTGCAGGGAACGGAGAAGGCACCGGGAGAAAAAATTATTACCCATTTTGCTAATCGGGCAAAGAACGGTGCTGCGGCCATTGCAATCAATCACTTTCATCAGGACAATATTCCGTTTCCGGGTCGAGCGATCGACAACCCTCCAGGGCACTTTAACCTTTTTGATTTGAGTGATTACAGTGCTCAGAATTATATCTGTCAGTTGTTGGATGCCATACACTTTTACGGTGCAAAGGCCACTGGTTACTTGATGGCTGATCCGGGGTGGATGTATCCGGATGGCAAAATGCCGCCTATGCCGGATGGCGGCATGGCGTTGCCTCCTATGCCCGGTATGGGAAAGAAGGAACCGGAGTGCACGGAAAACGACCGGGCACGCAGCGCAGAGGATGACAATCCGCCAATGGCTCCTGTTTCCAGCTATACCAAAGAAATGATGGAAAATTATTGCCGAAATGTGGCACAGGAGGCTTCAGATTTAAAGCGATTGGGATTTGATATCATCTCTATGCACTGCTGCTATCGTCATTCACCCCATGGAAGATTTCTCTCTCCTCTGACGAATGACCGTACCGATGAGTATGGTCCTCAAAGTGTAGAAAGCCGCAGCAAATTCATGTTAGAAATTTATCAGGCGATCCGCAATGCGGTCGGACCAAATACACCGTTGGAAATTGTCTATTCTGTAGATGAAGAGAGTCTGGGCGGTTACACCGTGGAGGATACGATTGAATTCTGCAAACTGGCAGATGGCCTGATTGACATCATTCATTTGCGCTCCGGTGAGATGGATCCACAGCATCCGTTGGGATTTACATCCACTGAAGAGATGCCGACACCTTATCTGGAGAATATGGGGCGTGTCACCAAGGCAGTGCATGATTTGGGACTCAATATAGTTGTGGCAGCTTCTGCTGGCTTCCAGGATCCTGACTGGGCCAACCGTGCTATCGTAGAAGGGAAAGCGGATCTTATTGGTATGGCGCGCAGCTGGATCAATAACGAGGATTACGGCGAGAAGGTGTATGCCGGTCGCGGAGAGGACATTGTTCCCTGCATTCGGTGCAATAAGTGTCATGTACCTAATGGCCGGGACATGTGGCGCAGTGTCTGCTCCGTCAATCCAAAATTGGGACTGGAGGATAAGCTGTGCCGGATGTATGACAGCACTCCGGCAAAAGTACAGAAATGTGCGGTGATTGGCGGCGGCCCTGCCGGAATGGAATTTGCCCGCATTGCGGTGCAGCGCGGTCACAAAGTGACGCTCTATGAGGCAAGTGATAAGCTTGGAGGCCAACTAAAACATGCAGACTATGCCTCGTTCAAATGGCCACTCAAGAACTTTAAAGATTTTATGATCGCGCAAATGGACAAGCTGGGAGTAGAAGTGCACCTGAATACTCTGGCGACGAAGGAATTGTTGGCAGATCAGGGCTATGATGTTGTTGTGGTGGCGATTGGCTCTACACCGACCAAGCCCAGTATGCCGGGCATTGACAGAGCGAATGTCCATTATGCTTCCAAAATTTATGGAACTATGGAAAATCAACTGGCAGATGAGATCGTTATGATCGGTGGCGGAGAGATTGGTGTCGAGACGGCACTTTATCTGTGCGAGTTGGGGAAGAAAGTCACTGTGTTGGAAATGCTCCCGGAATTGATTGCCGATGCTCCTCACGCCCACTACAAAAATATGGTGCATAATTACTGGCGTAATCAACCGAACTTCCGCTTCCAATGCGGAGTGAAAGTGACTTCTATCGATGAGGATGGCGTAAATTATACCGACTGGAAGGGAGAACAGCACAAGATCACCTGCGGCGACGTGCTCCTTTCCATTGGTACCCGTCCTCTGGCAGAGGAAGCAATGGAGTTTGCAGGTGTTGCAGACAAGATGTTTGTTATCGGAGACTGTGAGACAGCAGCCAATGTCCAACGTGCCATGCGATCTGCCTTTGGCATTGCGGTCAGCATCTGAATTCAAATAAAAAGTCCCTGCCTTTGGCTATGCTAAGGGCAGGGCCAGTGCTATAATAAACCAAACGAAAGAAAATGGAGGAGCGTGGGCAGTATGGGATGGATCTTTCCTGCCTTTTTTGGCGTTTTGGCACTGGCACTGATTATCTATATTATCATGTTGATAGGGGAGCGGATGAAACCCTGTGAGCAGGTAGCGTGTGTGTTGGAGAGTCGTCGAAGAGAAAAATTTCCTAAACTGACACTGTTTGGCCGCCGGGACAGAGTTGATTATGTGCAGGTCTATCGGACGGGCGATGGGAGACAAATCTCCGTTTGCGTGACGAAAGCAGTCTATAAGTCGATTCCAAAGGAGACGAAAGGCGTGCTCACGCATCAGGGAACGCTGTTTCGTTCCTTTACATTCGATGGCCGAACGATCACGCAGGACTTAAAAGAACTCAATAAATGAAAAAATACTGTTTTGACATGCTGAGACATGCCTATATTATCAAATAAAATCGAAATCACATTGCTTTGTATTCAATCTGAAAAACGGAAAGGATGGTTTTTATGCAGAATTATTCCAATCTTTTGAGACCCATAGTGATCCGGGGCTTTACGCTAAAAAACCGCATGGAGTCAGCAAATTCCCTGCCTCATTTCCTGCAGGGACCGGAAAAGTATCCGGCCGACTCTGTTATTGCGCATTACGCTAATCGTGCCAAGTCCGGTGCGGCAATTGTCACATGTATGGGAATCAATGATTTCAATGAAGATAAGCATATGCCGATGGAAGTGGATGCCCCGCATTTTCCTGACTTTGACCTCTACAATTCCCAGTGTCAAAACTACCTGCTTCAGTTGAGCGATGCCATTCATTATTATGGGTCCATTGCATGTATGGGGTTCTTTGTGGCCAGCAATAAGTACGCGATTCTACACAAAAAGCATCCTATGGACGAGGGTACACTGGAATATATTCAGTTGGACAACCCAATGGGACCGTTCCCCGGGTCCACTGCGGAGCAGGCGGAAGAATTCTATGAGAGCGTGCGGGCCAAGGTAGCTGCGCTGGATGTGGAAACTATGGAGAAGGTAGCGGAATCCTATGCGCAGCAATGTAAAATTCTGAAGTTTCTTGGGTTTGACATGGCATCTATCCATATGTGCTATCGAAGCCAGATGCCCGCCCGTTTCCTGTCCCCGGTAACAAACCACCGTACCGATGAGTTCGGAGGAAGTCTGGAAAACCGTGCCCGGTTCCCGTTAATGATCCTGAAAAAAATTCGAGAGGAAGTAGGTCCCAATTTTATCATCGAACTGTTGATCTCCGGGGAAGAGGATGACTTTGGCGGCTATACGGTGGATGACTGCGCAGCGTTCCTGAAGATGTGCGAGCCCTATGTTGATATTGCGCAGATTCGTGCCAGTGATGCTGACCCCAACCACCCAACAAACTATAACCCGGAGGAGACACCCTTCCTGCGTCAGGCAGAGCACATCAAAAAGTCTGGCGTAAAAATGCTTATTTCTTCTGTAGGAGGTTGGCAGAATCCGGAAACTTGCGAGAAGGCGATTGCGGAAGGTAAAATTGATATTGTTTCCATGGCTCGTGCATGGATTTCCAATCCCGATTACGGGAAATTGGTTTATGAGGGCCGGGCAGATGACATTGTGCCGTGTCTGCGGTGCAATAAATGCCATGGACGCGGTCCTAACGATCCATTTGTATCTCTCTGCTCCGTTAATCCAAAAATCGGGATTGAGCATCGACTGCATTATCTGGTCAGCCAGCCCGGACCCAGTCAGAAGATCGCTGTGATCGGCGGCGGTCCTGCCGGTATGAAGGCAGCCATAGAACTCTGTGATCGTGGGCATAAGGTTACGCTTTTTGAGAAAGAGGCCCGACTTGGTGGTTTGATTCGCCACGCAGATTATGTGGATTTTAAGTGGACACTGAAAAACTTCAAAAATTACCTGATTCGTCAAGTAGAGAAACGGGGGATTGAAGTGCGGCTAAATACCGAGGCTACCCCGGAAATGATCGCGTCAGAGAATTTTGACCGAGTGATTGCGGCTACAGGATCCGTACCCGCCTTGCCTCCGATCAAGGGGATCGACAGCAGAAATGTAGTTACTGGATTTGACACTATGATGGATGCTGTGGAGGCAGGACAAAATGTGGTGGTCATAGGCGGCGGTGAGGTCGGCGTGGAGGCTGGTATGCATCTGGCCAAGACCGGACGAAACGTTACCGTGCTGGAAATGCGAGAGATGCTTGCGGCGGACGCTACCATGATACATTTCCGCTCCATGTTTGTGGAATACTGGGGAAATATCCCGACATTCCACAGTAAGTGCGGCGTGAAAGTGACGGAAATTACAGAAGCCGGCGTACGCTATCTGGATGCTGACGGTAGCGAACAATTTATTGCTGCAGATACCGTGGCAATCTCCACCGGAATGAAACCCTGCCGAGATGAGGCTCTGGCTTTCTATGGAACTACCAGTCATTTCTATATGATTGGTGACTGCAAGAAGCCTGCAACGATTTCCACCGCTATGCGGGAGGCTTTTGCTGTGGCATCTGAGATCTGATAAGGATTGATATAGGCTAAAATAGTAGACATAAAGGGCACTGGAAGCTGCGTTGAAGCAGCATTCAGTGCCCTTTTACCAGTTGCTAGTATTGCTTTAGGATGATACCCGGAATCCCAAGATTCCGGGTATCAAAACAAGAATTATTTGCGGTTTTAGTTACGGCCAATCAGACGATCATCGACCAGTGTCACCAAAATAAAGGCAATTACAGTCAAACCTGCCAGAACAGCATATGCTACGCCATAGCTGGAGCCGCGGCCGATTATGCCAACCACAGATACGCCCAGTGCACCAATTGCAGAAACCATTGGCTTCAGCACTTTGTATGCCATTGGAAAATCATAACGTCCCCAGATTGTGTTTGTCAAACTGACCAGATAGTTGGCTGCTCCGCCTAGCATAATAGCCAGGAAGGGCAGGGAGGCAAACTTTGTTGCAGTAGTAGGAATCAGGTTGAGAACAATGGCAATTAAGGCGATTACCATTGTAATTTGGATCGCTTTTTTAGGTCCCAATTTTGCATCCAGGATGCCGCAGCCAACGCTTCCAAAGCAGGCGGCAATGCCGGCAATTGCCAACATCATGAACACAATGCCGCTGGGACCATGCGTTTCCGGATCGACGTATCCAGCCTGTACCATGCGGGGAACAAAGTTGGTCATGATTCCGAGACTGAGAAGTTCCATAATGCCCAAAGAAATTCCAATCATCCAAACTTTTTTGCTGGCCAATAACTTTTTAGGTACCCATGTAGACGTCCGCATATACTCCAAGCCAAGCGCCAGTTCCTTTTTTGCTTCTTCATTGTCGAATTTATGATTGTTGTCCGGATAGGCACCGGCCTGTTCCGGATAGTCCCGAACAAAGACAGCGACTAAAATGCAAAGAACAAAAGAGGCAACAGCATAGACAGTATAAACCTCAGTCAGACCACCTTTGCCGATAAGCCCTCCGACAAAATTGGATGTTATTGCAGCAGAAAGGGGAAAACCGATGGTTACCCAGCCCATAGCCATACCTTTTTTGCGGGGAAACCAGTTGGAAATGACATTCATGGAGCAGATGTAGCAAAATCCCATTGCGCCGACGGAGGCAACGGCCAGACAAAGGAAATACATTGCCGGAGAGGACGCACGTCCCCAGAAAAGACATGCAATGCCGGTGATCGCCAATGAAAGTGCCCAAGCCCAACGGATTGTAATTTTGCTGGATAATATGCCCCACATAACTGCACCGGCCACAGCAATCCATGCAGTAATGGTGGAAAAGCCCAACAGGAGATTGCTGTTCCATTGATGCATGCCGGCAAAGACATCAACTACCACATTGAGGGAGTCGTTAATCAGAGATGAGTCCAGAAAGATGCAGAGAAAGGTTATAATTAAAATAATCCAGCCTTTTACACCGAAATTTGCACTTATCAAGGAAATATCGTCTTTTTTTTGTGTGCTCATAAAATGACCTCTTTTCTCTTGTTTGACCATACCACTCTCACCTGATATGAATCAAATGAAGTGAAATTTATCTGAGCAGGACTCTCACCTCCTGCTCGGATAAAAACCCAAAACGCTCAAGATAAGTTTATTCTATTGTCAAGGTACAATTACAGATTGATTGCTGCGTAGTAAGCTTCTTTTGTTGCCCATTCGATGGTACGGGCGCGGACGCAGTCGCCAATCTCAGTTACGCTGTCTGCACAAGCGAAAAAGCTGTCTGCTTCCTGAGCCTTTGGCTTCATTCCTGCACAGAGAATCACGCTGTCAGCAGAAATGACTGCTTCCTTGCCGTCCTTGCTGTAGGTGACACTCTTGTCTGTCACAGACAGGCAGCGTGCACCGGTCAGAGAGACAAAATTGGGCTCTTTCGCAATCTCGGTCATCAATTCGTTGCGACCGGTTGTAGATGCATCGGGAGCAAGATCACTTTGCATTTCGATGACAGTTGCTTTTTTCCCTAAGGAGGCAAGATGCAAAGCGACTTCACAGCCAACCTGACCGCCACCGATAACAATTACACTGTCACCCAGTGTTTCTTCATGTCCCAACACGTCAATAGCGACCTTAGCCTGTTCAACACCCGGCACAGGGAGTACAAAAGGTTCGGCACCGATAGCAACGATGACGGCATCATAGCCCTTCACCGTTTCCGCGTCTGCGGCGGTGTTTAGCCTGACCTCAATGGGGTGCTTCTCCACCTGAGCAATCAGCCAGTTCATGTAATCCTTCACTGGATACTTGAAGGAGAAATAGCCTGCCTTGTGGAGCATACCGCCCAACTTGCTGTCCTTTTCAAACAGGGTGACAGAGTGACCGCGCTCAGCAGCCACCAGAGCGGCCTTCATGCCGGCAGGGCCTCCGCCGATAACAGCAACATTTTTAATGCGACCGACAGGCTGCACCAAGTGGGAAATAGAGCTTTCTAGACCAGCGGTTGGATTTACAGAACACTGGAAGTGATGACCATAAACTGTGGAATCGTGACAACGCATGCATTTAATGCAAGGGGTGACGTCATCACGATGACCGGCAACACACTTCTTGATAAGCTCGGGATCTGCAATCAGGCTGCGCGCCATGGTGACCATGTCGGCTTTTCCGGAGGCAATGATTTCTTCTGCAGAGTCGACAGAGTCAATGGCACCAAGGGTGACAATCGGTACATGAAATTTACCGGATTTTTTAAACGCCTCTGCAACAAAAACGTTGGGCATAGGAGGACGGAAACCGCAAGGATGCACCCAGGTCATCCACTTGGGGTTGTGCATACCGGCAGAAACCTGCAGGATGTCCAGATGGTCCTGGATCCGTTCGCCAATGCGGATACCTTCCTCCAGATCAATACCACCCTCTTCAAACTCGGTTCCGGAGATACGAACTTCGATGAGCAGCCGCTTGCCGACACGAGCGCGGATAGCATCCAGGATTTCGATGAGATAACGACAGCGATTCTCAGTGCTTCCGCCGTACTCGTCGGTGCGCTTGTTGGTCAGTGGGGAAAGAAACTGAGCCAACGGGCAGGAGTGGCCACTGTGAATTAAGATAGCATCAAAACCGCAGTCAGCCAGTTTTTCTGCAGCATCAACCCAATCATTTTTAAAGTCTTCCATGGCTTCGAGGGTGATTTCATGGCCTTCACCCCATCCCATAATGCTGCAACCGTCAGAGACAGTGTAACCTTCCGGGAATATTCCGATTAGTTCCATGGAAGCCTTGGCACCGTAAAAATGTACCCGTTCTACCAGTTCCATCAGTTTGTTGCGGTGGTTGGGGGCATTTACATCCCAGGCGGTCATCGCACCGTCGTCCTGCACATCTTTTCCAACTTTAACACCGGCAATGGTTACCATGCCGACACCGGCTCGTGCACGATCTTCAAAGAAAGCAATTGCATTTTCTGTGGGATATAGCTCACCGTTGGACATGGAATGCATTGTAGAGGGAGCGGATGTAATTCGATTTTTGAATACCACACCGCTGATGCGGATGGGTGAAAGTGCGTTGGGATATTGAGACATAAAAGAGAACCTCCTCACAAGCTAGGGTCAATCAGTACCTTGATCTGACCGCGGCGATCACCGGCAAATACTTTTTCTACACATTCATCCAGAGAGACCACGCCGGTCACCATGTTGGGGAAGCTCAGCTTGCCCTGGGCGACCATGTCGAGGTAGATTTTAACATCGTCCTCTGTGTAAGTGAAGGAGAACTGCATGTTGGGTTCAAAGATGGAAAATGCACCGGGGACAAGGTTGCTCATGGGTTCCTGGATGGTGCCGATGACACACACCTGACCGCCGGGCTTTACGCAGGAATAAACACAATTGCCCATACTGACCATATTGCCAGCACACTCATAGACAACATCCGCACCAACCTCTGTCCCGAAGATTTTCTTGATTTCACCGGCCAGATCCTTACATTCTTTAGAGTTGATAAAATAATCCGCACCATAGGACTTAATGAGGGGTTCTTTGGAAGATGTGGTACCTAAGGCGATGATTTTGTTTGCGCCGGCGGCCTTCAGAATCTGAATAGCAGCCAAACCGATAGGACCGGTTCCGGAAACGACAACGTTGTCACCAAATTTAAAGTGAGAGTTGCGGATGCCGTGGAGAGACACACAGATGACGTCAAACAGAACAGCATCTTTGAAGTCAACATTGTCGGGCACGGGAACGATCATGGTGTGTTCCACATCATGGACGAGCAAGTAGGGTGCATAACCGCCGTCATACTGGCCAAGACCGGCTGTGCGCGGAAAACCATGGAGGCAAATATTTGTCATTCCCTTTTGACAGGCGGGGCAGTCTTCGGCGCAGTGACCGGGAGGGCCGCACAAAACGCGGTCACCGACTTTGAATTTTGTTACACCTTCGCCAACTTCCGCAACCACGCCACAGTTTTCGTGGCCTAAAATCAGCGGCAGCTTTGTGAACGGAGGGCACATGCCGGATTTGTAAAATTCCACGTCCGTGCCACAGATGCCAACATAAGCAATTTTAACCAGCATTTGACCGGGCCCGCATTGAGGAACTGGGCGATCTTCGATGCGAAGATCTTCCTTTCCGTAAAAAACGCCAGCTTTCATAAAGATATCCGTCCTTTCAATGTTTTAGAATAGAGCTGTTTATCAAATGTAAATGTTATTCAGGCTTTGATGTCTGAATAAACGACATATATTTTTTCTTTCGTTCCTTCATTTCAGGAGAGGCCAACTTACTGCGGGAGCTCTTCTCATTGTTCTGAATATCATCGCCGTGGATGAATTTTCCGCTGATGGTATCGTGAGCATGAGAGAGAGTTTCCTGCGGGAACACAAAATGATATTTTCCATCCACTACTTCAATTTTGCCTTCCAGACCGCAAAGACAGCAGATTGCTTTACCGTCTTCCTGCAGATAAAAGTTCTTGGAGTGGCAGTGAGGACAGATGCCGGGGTCCGATTTATACTCACTTCCGGTGATGCCAACAGGAATTTCCATTTCACCATCTAGAATCTTTTGTGCGGCTACTGCAGTGTCGATGCCGATCTGGTGAGCTTTTTCCAGATATTCATCGTTTAGCATGATGCCGAGAGACCACTGAAAGTAATCGTTATGAATCAGAGTCCATTTTGGTGTCAATGCCTGTGTGGCGCAGTCTGCCTGTACACGTGTTGCCCAGTCGGATCCGCCAACTGCCATATAGGACACAGCCATTTCCTTTAAATACTTTGGATCGATTGGTTTTCCACCGTTTTCAGCAATTTTTTCAGCGATCATCAGGTTTCCACGATCCATTCGAGGTCCAAAGCGGTCCATTGTCGTATGGAATAAACCGGTAGCACACTTTTCAAAGATAGGAACAGAAAACACAAGACCGTCTGCCTCGTACATTTTGTCGGTCAGCCACTGCATATCGTCTTTTAGCACACAGGCATTTCCACGACCGGAAAACAGTCCCATGACACAGGCTTTGCAACCGGTACAGTGCTTAATGTCTAACGTGTTTACGTTGATAAATTCAATGTCAGCACCGACTTCCTGCGCACCCATAAGGGCTTCCTTTACCATTGTGTCGTTGCCGCCGTTCAGTGTGCCGTACGACAAACCGAGAATTTTCATGCTGTTTCCTCCTTAACAACTCAAACATATCTTCCTTTCAGGTGATTTGATCACCTATATCCGTGCCTAACTTTATCAGATTGTTAAAGAATTAGCAAATACCTAAATGTGTATCTTTGATATATAGAATGGAATAAAAGGGCGTTACATTGTAAAAATGCACTAATTTGCTTGCGACGTTTTTTCTTATATGCTAAAATGAAATAAGAAGATATATAAAGAGGAATATCTTATGAATTTGACAAAATTGCGTTATTTCGTTGAGGTGGCTCGTTGCGGCAGTTTCTCAGAAGCAGCCCGGCGATTGTACACAGCTCAGCCCAATCTATCCAAGCA
>CAVLAO010000034.1:0-16361 GCA_963660915.1 Bacteroides sp. CAG:927
AACGGCGTGACCGAAGCCACGCCGTTCCTGAGAAAATACGATATTACTTTCTTATGACCCCCGACCATTCGGTCCGGGGATTTTTTGCGTGGATGGTACAGGACGAGAACAGGGCGTGATGGCCTGTTCTTTCATTTGGTAGTATGGTATACTTGGCTCAACAAATCGGAATCTGTGAGGAGAAAAAATGCAACTACGAGAATATTGGCCTTCCGATTGCGAGCAGTTGGCTGAATTGTTTTATCAAACAGTTCATAGCGTAAATGCAAAAGATTATACCAAAGAGCAGTTGGATGTTTGGGCAACCGGCAAGGTTGATTTGGACGAATGGAACCGCTCTTTTCTGAAACACAAAACACTTATTGCCGTAGAAGAGGGCGAAATTGTTGGTTTTGGGGACATGGATAGCACTGGCTATTTAGACAGGCTTTATGTTCATAAAGACTACCAGCGCAAAGGCATTGCCTCTGCGATTTGTGATGCGCTGGAATCTTCTTCAAAGGGAAAAAAGTTCATTACTCACGCATCTATTACGGCAAAGCCATTTTTCCAACAGCGAGGATATCGCGTTGTGAAAGAACAGAAAGTTATCCGACAGGGAATTGCATTGACGAATTATGTAATGGAGAAGTAAGCATCTTCCAGTCTGTCGCACGCGTTCCTAGCAGGGTTTAGAGGAAAAACGATGATGAAACTCGGTCAAAAAATCATTGTGCTTGGCTGCTCTGGAAGCGGCAAAAGCACCCTTTCAGAAAAACTCCGTGACGTTACCGGCCTGCCTTTATTTCATCTGGATGCCATTTGGTGGAACGCAGACCGGTCGCACATTTCAAGAGAAGAATTTGATCAAACGCTGGATGAGATCCTCCGCACAGACAAATGGATCATCGACGGCGATTACAGCAGAACGTATGAAATGCGGTTCCGATCCTGCGACACGGTGATTTTTCTTGATTACAGCGTTGATCAATGTATGAGCGGGATCAAAGAACGTGTTGGAAAAATTCGAGCGGATATGCCGTGGATCGAACAGGAACTTGACCCCGAATTGGTGAAGCTGGTTGAGAATTATGCGAAAGACAACCGCCCTGTCATCCTGTCTCTCTTTGAAAAATATCCTGATGTAAACCGGTTCGTTTTTAAATCACGCCTTGAGACATCGGAATGGATGAACAGGTTTGTTTGAATTCCCGTTTGTCACCCTCTTTCATAGCAGTTTTTTGCCCCAAGAAGAAACAGCAAAGGCAGGATACCGCCGCCATGGGGATATCCTGCCTTTGTTTTATAAAGAATCTTGCAAATTACTTCCGTGCAACGAAGTGTGCGCGGAATCCCTTCTGTTTTTCCATCGTCAGCACGGTAAAGCCCGCATTTTTCGCCATGGCGATGAATTCCTTCGGTTTGCGGATCTTCACGTCGCCGTGGCCGGCCAGATTGGCCAGCGGCATTTCCAGATGGTTCATCAGCCAGACCACGAAATCGGAAGAGGTATAATCCCGCAGGATCAGGCGGCCGTTTTTCCGCAGAACACGGTAAGCACTGTTGAAAAAGTCCTGCGGATTCGGATAATGGTGGAAGCTGTTCGAGCAGATAACAGCGTCGAACGAGCCCTCCGCAAAGGGCAGATTCTCGCTGTCGCCCACCAGAAATTCCGTGTTGGAAAGCTGTTTTGCCTGTGCCACCCGGATCATCTCGGGCGTAAGGTCAAGGCCGACATAGTGCTTTTCCGGGTATTTTTCGTGGAGCAGTTCGATCATCGGGCCGGTGCCGCAGCCGCAGTCGAGCACATCGTGGAAGGGCTTTTTCTCCAGCTCTTTCAGGATCGGCGGGTAATCGTCCTTGCACATCTCATAGATGCCTGCGTGCCCGCTGTCGTAGATCTTGGCCGCTTGGGTAAACTCCTCGATCGAAAGCTCTTTGTATTTTTCCGGTGTCATAAAGCCGTCCTCCTTCACCTTGATCCGTCAATTAGTCTTTGCTAACCAACACTATCATAAATCCGGCAAAAAGTCAATGGATAGGGGCCTCTCACCTTTCCTTTCCGATTCGAGTATGTTATACTTAACCCGACAAAATCCCCGGAAAGGAGCCTTTTTATGATAACAAAGATGATATTGGAAGCCGTTCTTTACGCTCTGTTGTACTCTGCATTCATGCTGATCCTGTTCTGGAAGCAGGGTGCAAAGCACCAGCTCTACAACTACCCGCCCGCCATCCAGAAGCGTGCCATCGAGCGCGGCATCACCACGCAGGCTGAGATGGATGCCGCCGCCAAAACGAACAAGTCCGTCGGCCTCGTCGTCATGGCGTTGCTCTGCATGGTCTTTACCTGCGGCATCAACCATGGGCACAGCTTCTTTGCGGGCTTCTGGCAGTCCTATCTCTTCCTGAACGCGTTCTCCCTGTTCGACGCACTGGTGATCGACTCGATCTGGTTCTGCCACTCCAAGTGGTGGGTCATCCCCGGCACCGAGGACATGACCGACGCCTACCACGACTACGCCTTCCACTGGAAGTGGTTCTTCCTCAGTCTGCTGCTCATGCTCCCCCTCTGCGCGATCATCGGCGGCCTTGTTGCTCTGACCGGGCTGGTGGGGTAACATTCTTTCTATATAATAGTATAAAAATCAGCGTCTCCCCTTCCGTTCACACGAAAAGGGAGACGCTGGCTTCATTTTTAGTATTTCAGAATGGGGGAGATTTTGCTTTTATGAGGAATCTGGTCACATCCGCTGCGCTCAGCGGCCGATCAGCAGATCGCTGCGGCAGCGGCCGCCGATGGTCAGGATGGTGCTGCTGCCGATCTGACGCAGGGTGAAGCGGGTGTTGTCAGAGTAGCCCTCGCACATCAGGGTCAGGTTGAGGGTGGTGGAATTTTTATTGGTCACGACAGACAGGGTTCCGATGCCCTGTGCCATCTGCTTGCGCAGGTCGCCGATGGTCCCCTTCACGGTCACGATGTCCTCGGGGGCAGACAGCGTCAGCACCTTACCGTCCTGACGGGCGGTGAAAAGGACGTCCTTCCAAGGCAGGCCGGTCATGGTCAGACCTGCGGCCAGAGGAACTTTCTCGGTAGTTTCTGCCGTCTCCGGTGCAGCCTCCACGGGAACATCTCCGTCTGCACTCAGCAGCATGATATCGCCTTGGATCATCTGATCCATCGGCATCGGCGGCAGATAACCGGCCACCACGCAGTCGTCGGTGGCGGCAGTTTCCGTCTGCTCGCTGCCGGAATACAGTGCAATGCTGCCCTGCACGGTGCTCTCAGACGGCGGCAGGTAGCCTGCCACTACATCGTCGCCCTCCGCAGCAAACGCTCCGACCGAAAGGGTTGCGACAGCGGCCAGCATCACAGCGGCGGCGATCAGCTTGCGGGCAGAATTTTTATGATTCATTTTCATGGAATTTTCCTCCTGTGCGCCCTCCCGGAAGAGGGATTTTTCAGCGGTGTACCGCTCTCTGTGCCTCTATGGTATCAAATTCCAGCCTGCCGCGCAAGTGACCATTTTTCAGCGGGTTATTGCAGCGGAGAAAATTTTTTTGCGATTTTTCCAAATAAAATTCTCGTATAAAGCTCTTGCGTAACTATGCACACTCGGGGGCGTTTTGCCTTATCAAAGGATTTTCCAGACAGTGACTGGAAAATTGAGCAAAGAAAAACGCCAGACAATGATATGTACCCGGATTTCTTTTGCATATTCTCTACAACAAAAATCAGAAACTCAGCCTCATCTGATACCAGATCACGTTTCCATGCGTAGAACCGGAAACGCCCTCGCTCACAAAACCAAACTTGGCGTAATAATGCACCAGTTTGTCTTTGCAAGTGAGCACAAGTCCCTTTCTGCCCTGTGCTTTTGCTTCGCCGATGACATGGTTCAGCAGAGCAGCCGCAGTCCGAATCTGCATCCTGCTCAAACTCCTCTCTCAATCCACAAGGGTGGTCTCACCCTGAAATACTTCTACTGCCGGGCCGGTCATGAAAACATGACCCGTGGCGTCGTCGATCTCAATACGCAGGGCACCGCCGTCCATCTGCACTTCCACGGAAGCGTCTGTCAGACCCCGAGCATGGCTGGCAACAACGCTTGCCACGGCTCCTGTCCCGCAGGCCAAGGTGATGCCGCTGCCGCGCTCCCAGACCCGCATCCGCAGATGGGTGCGGTCGATGACCTGCACAAACTCGCTGTTGACGCGGTTCGGGAAGCGGGAGGCGTGCTCAAACAGCGTGCCGATTTTTTCCAGTGGTACTGTTTCACAGTCCGGAACGATATATACCGCATGGGGACTTCCAACATCTACAGCAGAGAACTCCCACTCGCTTCCGGCGATGGTGATTTTTTCCGGTTTCGGCGATTCCAGAACCGGAGTTCCCATATCCACCCGAATCTGCGCGGCTTTTCCATTCTCAGGATAGATTTTCAGGGTCTTGATGCCGTCCAGTGTCTCTACGGTGATGGTCGGTTTGACGGCCCGCCCGTGGTCATACATATATTTTCCGATACAGCGGATGCCATTGCCGCACATCACGCCCTCCGTTCCATCGGCGTTGAACATCTGCATTCGGCAATCCGCTTTCTCAGAGGGCCAGATGAGGATGACGCCATCCGAACCAACACCAAAATAATGCGGGCTGAGCACTTTTGCGGCTTTGCTGGGGTTGGAGACCGTTTCGGTAAAACAGTCCACGATGATATAGTCATTTCCCAGACCGTGCATTTTTGTGAATTTCATCGCATCCCTCACTGTTTCTGCATCATGATCTTGACGATCTCCTTGTCGGTCTCGCGCATACCGTCGCGGCCAAGCTGGCCGATATTGCGGATGGTATTCTCGACGCCCTTGCTCACGATGCCGTCGCCGCCGCGGAACTGCTGACCGTTCTGGTACATATGGTAGCCCAGAATGCCCGCTTCGACGCTGGACGCAATTTTTGCGGCGCAGCTGGGTTTGGCACCGTCGCAGATGATGCCGGACACAATGGCAAGGGAGTTGACCAGCGTGTGAGAAATGGCTTTGAGGTCTGCGCCCTGCAAGTAAGCGATCGCACAGCCAGCGGCGCATCCGGCACTCACCGCGCCGCAGTAAGCGGACAGACGGCCAATACCGGTCTTTTCATGGATGGCGATAAGGTTGGAGAGAACAAGTGCGCGGTAGAGCTTTTCCTTGGAGCAGCCCAGTGCCTTGGCATATTCGATGACGGGGACCGACACCGTGATGCCCTGATTGCCGCTGCCGGAATTGATGACCACCGGAAGCTCACAGCCGCTCATGCGGGCGTCAGAGCCAGCCGCCGCCTTTGCGATGGCGCGGTTCCGGACGTCGCCGCCGTAGAATTTGAGATAGGTGGAGCCGACATTGGCACCATAATCGCCCAGCAGGCCCTCTTCGGAGATCTGGGTATTGTACAAAATTTGAGTATCCAGCACCGGGCGGACATCGTCCAGATCGCAGGTTTCGGCAAACTCATAGATATCGGCCATGTTCAGCAGGCTGCGGTCGGTCAGGCCGCTTTCCGCCGGAGTGGAACTTCCGCAGGATGCCGGGGTCTGGTCGCCCGTGTTGTCCAGCAGGACGGTATCGTTTTTCTTGATGTAGACGATATTGGTGTGGTACTGGCTGATGCGGACGACTGCCGAATCCGTGCCGTGGTACAGCGCAATGATAATATCAAAGATGATGCCGTTGTCAATGGCTTCCACCGAGATGGGAACACTGGACAGGAAGCGGCGCATGGAAGCCTTCTGCTTTGCCGTGACCTCTGAGATGACCTCCAGCTCTTTGGCCGCGTTTCCGCCCACGATGCCGGCCACAGCAGCTGCCTCGATGCCCTTCATGCCGTCGGTGTTGGGGACGACAACGCTCTTGACGTTCTTGATGATATTGTTGCTGACACCGATCTTCACGAGGTCCGGCTCACTGCCCAGAACCTCGCGGGCTTTGGCCGCAGCATAGGCGATGGCGATGGGTTCGGTGCAGCCCATTGCGGGGATCAGCTCTTCTTTCAGGGTCTGAACATAGGTCTGGTAAATTTTTCCGCTCTTATCCATTGGGTGTGCTCTCCTTGTTACATCTTTTTATCTCTGAGAATATCCACGATGGTCTTTTCGGTGCCGACCATGCCGGGAGAAGCGATGCGGCCCATATTGCGCATGGTCTGCTCCGGCGTTGCGCCGTTGATGCCATGAACATTATAAATGAAAACGTTCTGCATTGCCATACCCACGGACTGCCATGCGGCATCTACCGCGACGACGCCTTTCATGGTGCAGCCCTGATTGCCGCCGTCGCAGATCATACCGGTGATGCTGCTTGCCATGTTGTTGATGGTCTGCGCCATCTGCTGGGTGGTTCCATCCCGGAGAAGGACAAGGCCGCAAGCCATACCGGTGCCTGCCGCAATGGCGCAGCCGCAGAATGCGGAGAGCTTGCCGGAATACTCTTTGATGTACATACAGACCAGATAGCTCAGAGCCGTGGCGCGGAGCAGCTTTTCCTCAGAATAACCGTTGACCTTGTAGGCGGCATAGAGCGGCATGGTGGCAATGATGCCGTGTGCGCCGGAGCCGGTGATGCTCATGGCCGGGTCGGGCAGACCGATCACGCGGGCCTCAATGGCGGCGTTGCAAAGCAGCGAAGCCGTCTTCTGCTCATCGTCCGAGATGATCTTGCCGCCGTTTTTCGCCAGCAGATAGCGGGCGTAGGTGGTCTTAGGACTTTCCAGACCTGCCTTGCAGAGTGTGTAGTTCAGCTTGAAAGCTTCCTTGATAAAGGAGATCTCTTCCACCGGAACGGTCAGCGCATATTCATGGAGCTGCTCCAGCGTATAGCGATGAATGACCGGAACGGAATCCTGCTCCGAAGCGGCGGCGGATTCCTTCTCAAAAACCGTGCGGCCATTTTCGGTGATCTTCACGATGTTGGTGTGTGCGTCCCGGATGGTGACGCAGGCACTGCCGCCGGTCGCCTCCACGGTGGCCTCAATGAAGATCCGGCTGGTGATCTCGCTCATCTCCACCTTGATCTTTCCGGCCTTGACCATGGCTTTTGCGCTTTCGGCCTGCTCCGGGGTGATGCCGTCCAGACATTCCAGCCCCTTGTCCGGGTCGGCTCCCACAACGCCCAGTGCGGCAGCGTGGTAGTTGCCCACCTCGCTCGAACCGGGAATGCCGCAGGTAAACGCATTCTTGAACATTCCGCTGTTCAGGCGGAGCGTTATCTGCTGGACGATGCCGGGAGCGTGTTTGCGGGCAGTGGAAACAGCAAAGGCAATGGCACCGGGTTCGGTAACGCCCAGTGCGGGGCGCATATCCTGACGGATGAGTTCCGTTAATTCGTGCATGAGAAGTCCTCCTTTTGACATGGGCTTTCAATAAAAATACCCCCGGCGCGGCACGCGCCGGACCGGGGGATGCGTGAGAAGAAAATAAGAGGTATGATGGTATGGCTTTAGGAGAAAAACGTATGAGAAGGGTCAGGGAAGATCCAATGGGCCGGCTCAGACCTCCGCGATTGCTTCGATCTCGCAGAGGACGCCCTTCGGCAGAGCCTTGACCGCCACACAGCTGCGAGCCGGCTTGCCGGTGAAGTAGGTAGCGTAGACCTCGTTGAAGGCGGCAAAGTCACCCATGTCGGCGAGGAAGCAGGTCGTCTTGATGACCTTATCCATGGCAGAGCCGGCCTCTTCCAGAATGGCCTTCACGTTCTCGCAGCTCTGCTTGGCCTGTGCAGCGATGCCCTCCGGCACGCTGCCGTCTGCGGGGCAGGCAGGGATCTGACCGCTGGTATAGACGATGCCATTGACAACATAGCCCTGCACATAGGGACCGATCGCGCCGGGAGCCTTGTTGGTATTGATGAGTTTCATAAGAAGTACCTCCATTCAAAATTTATCAAAGTTGTTTATACGGTCTGCTCACAGCCGCAGCTGCTGTTGACAGCCTCAGCCGTTTCCGGGTCAAGCTCAGTTTTCTTGAACTTTTTCTCCATCCAGTTCTTGCCCTCCACGAAGCGGGTAACGATCATGGAAGCAATGGCATCGCCGGAGGAGTTCAGGCAGGTCGCTGCCGGGTCCACGAGGAAGCCGATGGTGGCGATGATGGGGAATGCCTCAGCCGGGAAGCCGAACAGGTTGACGATGATCATCTCGCCCACCAGACCGCCGCCGGGAGCACCGGACAGGACGAACGCACTCAGAACTGCCACGAGGATGGACAGCGCATAAGTGCTGGCACCCGTGTACGGGACGCCGAAGATGCCGAACAGGAATGCGATTTTCGTGATGGAGGACAGCACCGAGCCGTCCATGTGCATCGTGCAGCCCAGAGGGAGAACGATGTTGTAGATGTCGCTGGGAACGCCGATGGCTTCACAGGCCTCCATATTGGCGGGAAGTGCGGCGCAGGAACTGGAAGTGGCAAATGCGGTGATGGCAGGCTTGAAGATGTTCTTCAGCATGACCTTGACGCCCTTTTTGCCGCCGGCAAAGAACGCATACAGGGGGAAGAACACGACGGCATAAACAACGCACAGCGGGTAGTAGACCAGCATACAGCGGCCGTAATCGCCCAACAGCTGAGGGCCGAACTCGCCGATGAGGTTTGCGAAGTAAGCACCCAGACCAATGGGAGCCAGCTTCATGATCATATCCACCAGTTTCATGATGACCTGATTCATGCTGGACAGCAGCTTGCCGACCGCGCTTTCCTCGCCGCCGCATTTTGCAACGGCCAGACCCGTGAGGATCGCTGCCAGAATGATCGGCAGCATATTCTGGCGGGTGAAGAGCCCGTTGAAGTCACTGACGGTCAGAGAGTTGACGATCATATCGCTGACAGAGGACATCTCGCCCATTTCGCTGGTACCCATCTCAATGGTGGTGTTGGCCGCCGGCGGGAACAGGTTGACCGTAAACAGCACCAGCACCGCCGCGAACAGACCGGTGACAATGAAGGTAGCAGCCATGGTGCCGAGGATCTTGCCCAGACGCTTCATGTTCAGCATACTGCCGACCGACGACGCGATGGAGACGAACACCATAGGCACCACGATGGTAAACATCAGGTTGATGAAGATCGTGCCGATGGGTTCCAGAACGGTGGCCTTTTCGCCCAGCACTGCGCCGATCACGGCACCTACAAAGATACCAAGCAGCAGCGTCAGCGAAAACTTGTAGTTCTCCCAGAATTTTTTCATTTTTTATCACTCCGTTTTTTATCTGACGGCGGGTGGGTGTTTCTGGCCCGCCGAATCCTCTCTTTTTACCGGACGCTTACAGGGCATCCACAGCGGCCTTGAGCTGAGCCATCGCCTTTTCCAGCGTAGCACGGGGGCAGGCGACGTTCAGGCGCATATAACCGCTCAGGCTGCGGCCAAAGGTATAGCCCTCGTTCAGGCCAAGCTTTGCCTTGTGGATGAAGAAGTCTTTCAGTTCCTCGTTGCTCATGCCGAGGCCGCGGCAGTCCAGCCACATCAGGTAGGTTGCATCCGGGCAGTTCGGCTTGATCTGGGGAATATTCTTGGCGCAGTAATCGCAGACATAATCAAAGTTTGCGGAAATGTAGGGCAGCAGCTGGTCCAGCCACTCTTCGCCCTCGCGGTAAGCGGCTTCCATTGCAACCGAGCTGAATGCGTTGTTGCGGTGGATGTCCATGCCGCCCCAGAACTTGTCGAAGGTCTTTTTCATCTCCATGTTGGGGAAGATGGTGGTGCTGGCCTGCAGACCAGCCAGATTGAAGGTCTTGGTGGCGGAAACGCAGGTGACAATGTGGTCTGCGATCTCCTTGGAGAGGGTCGCCGTGGGGGTGTGATGCTTGCCGTGGAAGATGAGGTCGGAGTGGATCTCATCGGACACCAGCAGGGTGTTGTTTGCGATGCAGAGCTCTGCCATCCGGCGCAGGTCGGCGGGGTCCCACACGATGCCCAGCGGGTTGTGGGGGTTGCAGAGCAGGAAGATGCTGCACTCCTTGACCTTGGCTTCAAAGTCGTTAAAGTCCACATGCCAGTGGCCGTTTTCTTCCACCATCTTGTTCTCCACAACGGTGCGGTCCCATGCCTCTACGACATCGTAGAACTCGGAGTAGACCGGGGTCTGGATGAGGACTTTGTCGCCGTCCTTGCTGAACAGCTTGACAATGGCGGACAGGGCCGGGACAACGCCAAGGCTCCAGCTCATCAGAGCGGTGTCGGGCTTCCAGTGGTTGCGCTTGACTTCCCACTCCTGCACGGCCTCAAAGTAGCTGGCCGGGCGGGAGGTATAACCCCAGATGCCCTCTTCGGCCTTTGCCTTGCAGGCGTCAATAATGGGCTGTGCGGTACGGAAATCCATGTCGGCCACCCACAGAGGGATGACATCGGAAGTACCAAACTTCATTTCACGCTCATCATACTTGGAAGAGCGGTTCTTGCTGCGGTCGATGACCTCATCGAAATTGTATTTCATGTTGCTGTATTCTCCTTGTGCTGTGAAACGATTCGGACAGAAGACCGCCGGCCGTCGGTGCTGTCGCTTGGCTTGATGCTACTATACCGCAGTCCGGAAGATTTGTCGAACCGGTCAAATTTCCTGCCAAGAAACTGTTTTTGTGAAATGTTTCTCAAAAGTAAACTTTTCGCTTGATTTTGACTGTGTTTCGCCGTATACTGTCTGAAAAGAAGCTGATTTGACGGAATCGTGTATTTATCAGAAACAGACAAAACACACAACGAAAGGAGAAATGTTTTGTGGATATTTCACAAGAGACGGGTGCGCGCATCCGATATTACCGCAAACAAAAACAGATCACCCTCGACCAACTGGCCGAGAGGATCTGTAAAAGCAAATCCTGTCTTTCCAAATATGAGAACGGGCAGATCGCGGTGGACCTCCCTACCCTGTATGACATCGCGGACGCGCTGGATGTCCGGGTGACCCAGCTGCTGTATCTCCCGGAAAAGAGTTCCGGCCCCTGCATGGGAACCGTGCCGGCATTTTTCGCCGGGCTGGACCATTTTTATATCTATTACTACGATGGGCGCAGCAACAGCATCCTTGGCAGCGTCGTGGACATTCTGGACGAGGTGGAACGCGGAAAATTCCACGTCCATATGTACATGAACGTAAAAGATTATGAGCATTATCAGCTCTGCGAGAATGTCTACGACGGCCTGATGACCCACTTCGATACTCTGAGCCTGCTGGTGATGCAGAATCAGGACATGGAGATGGACCACTACCAAATCGGCATCCCCAGCCCGTATATGAATGCGCCCATCAAATGGGGGCTGGCGTTCGGCATTTCCAGCCGCCCGCTGATGCCCACTTCCACCAAGGTGCTGCTCTCCAAGACCATCCAGAAAAAGACCCCGGAGCTGGAAAAGAATCTCCGGCTCTCCAAAGAGGACATCCGGCTGATGAAAATGTACAATATGCTGACGATTTTGTAAACAAACATCACACCAACCGGTTTTCAGGCCGGATCGTCCCGGACAGAAAATCCAGTACGTTCTGGGCTGCACAGCAGTTCATGGCAGAGAAATTTTCCGAAGTGAAGGGTGCCGTGTGCGGCGTCAGAATGGCGTTGGGGCAGTCCATCAGCGGAGAATCGGTACACGGTTCATGATCGAACACATCAATGCCCGCGCCACGGAGTTTCCCCGTGGTCAGGGCATTTTTTAATGCGTCCACATCCATCACGCCGCTGCGGGCGATATTGATAAAAACAGCCTCCGGCTTCATCTTTTGGAACTGCTCCGGCCCGAACATCCCCCGGGTGCTGTCCGACAGATTGACATTGACGCAGACATAATCACTGCGGGAAAGCAGCTCGTCAAACGGCGCATAATGCGCGTGGTATTCTTCTTCCCACGCTGCATTGGGATGGCGGCAATAGTACAGCAGCTCCATCCCAAACGGATAGGCGCGTTTGGCGATTTCCTTGCCGATATTGCCAAAACCGACCAGACCCAGTGTGCGGTTCTTGGCTCCATAGGACATGACGCGTTTCCAGACACCACTGTGCATCTGCTCATTTTCAGCAGGCAGATTCCGGGCAAAATAAAGCAGAAAAGCCATTGCGTGTTCGGCGACGGCAGCTTCCACCATGCCCGTTGTCCGGGTAACGGTGATGCCTGCCTTTTTGCAGGCGTCCAGATCCACGGAATCGTAGCCGATGGAACGCTTGGAAAGCAGCCTGAGCTTCGGGCAGGCCGAGATCACCGCCTGTCCGAATGGTTCCAGCCCGGTGATGGCAATATCCGCGTCGTGGAGCAGACGGGCCATCTCTTCTTCGCTGGTTCCTGTCCCATAATTGCAGTCGCTGTAATCTGTCACTTCAAGCCCTGCGTCCAGAAGCATCTTCAGCGCAGTCTTGTCCTGTGTAGAAAAATTTCTCGCCGTAACAACAACTTTCATTTCTCAGCACTCCCTTTCTGATGCAGCGTACAAAAATGGCGAATCCGCCGGAATCCTTCCCGGATGTCCTGCTCGGAGGAGGCAAACGAAATGCGTACAAAATCCACGCACTCTTTTCCAAGCCCAACTGCGGGAACAACTGCGACTTTTTCCTCGTCCAAAAGCCTCTCCGCAAATTCCGCTCCGGAAAATCCCGTTCCGGAGACATTCAGCATGATATAAAATGCGCCCTGCGGAACGACAAAACTCAGTTGGGGAATGCTGCTCAGCTCCTGCAGAACAAGTGTCCGCCGCTGTGCAAAGGCGTTTACCATCTTTGCGACCTCTTTCTGCACAGCGGGCGTATTCATTGCTCTTGCGGCACCGATCTGCGAAAAGGTCGTGGAAGAAGTCGTGCTGTACTGGTGTACCTTCATCAGCGCGTCAAAAAACCGGGCATCGGCCGCAACATATCCCAGCCGCCAGCCTGTCATGGCAAAGGTTTTGGAAAAACCGTTGACCAAAAAGGTGCGTTCTTTCATCCCCGGATAGGAAACAATGGAGTGGAATGATTGGCCGTAGGTAATGTAGCTGTAAACCTCATCCGCGAGGATCAGCAAATTATTTTCGCGGGCGATCTCACAGACCTGCGCCAGAATCTCATCCCGATAAACGGCTCCTGTCGGGTTGTTTGGGTTATTCAGTACGATCATCCGGGTGCGGGGCGTAATGGCCTCCCGGAGCTGCGCAATGTC
Organism: Bacteroides sp. CAG:927; assembly: GCA_963660915.1. Classification (GTDB taxonomy): domain Bacteria; phylum Bacillota; class Clostridia; order Oscillospirales; family Oscillospiraceae; genus UMGS1766. The sequence goes on from CAVLAO010000034.1 coordinate 13,126, forward strand.
GATTTGGAAATCATTTTCCTGCGTCAATGCAAGTTCTACAGGAATGCCGCCGCATAGACGGGTGAGATTGACATAGGAAACAAAGGCTGGTGTAAAAACAATCACTTCATCTCCCGGGTCTATCACAGAAAGCATGATGTTATTCAGTGCTTCGGCACAGCCGCAGGTGATCAAAATCTCACTTTCCGGTGCGTAAGAAACACCCGTATCCCGCTTGATCCGTTCGGCAACGCTCCGCCGGAGCTGCAAGTTTCCACGGTTAGAACTGTAATGTGTTTCGTTTGCAAGAAGCGCATGAATCGTTTCCTGCCGGATCGGTTCCGGAGTGTCGAAATCAGGTTCGCCTGCGCTGAACGAGATCACATCTTCCCCGGAGTCTTTCATCAAGCGGGCTTTTTCCATAACGACGCGAATCGAGGACATTTTTACATCTCTCAGCCGCGCGGCAGGCGTATAAATATCATAGCTGGAATCCATTCTGAAAGAGCCTCCCATCATAATTGGTTTGGCTCAGTGTAGCACAGAAGCCCACGCTTTACCAACTGTAAATATCGGTGTATAATACAGGAAAAAGGCTGTATCTTGGAGGTGCCGAGATGAATTTCCAGAACATTGAATATTTTTTGTGCACTGCCCGAGAGCAAAGCTTCACACAGGCGGCGCAGAAGCTTCATGTGACACAACAAACTTTGAGCGGCCAGATCGCCGCGCTGGAGCGCGAGCTGGGGTGCCGCCTGTTTGTGCGCCACATTCCGCTGGAGCTGACCGAAGAAGGAAGAGCTTTTGAACGGTATGCCGTGTCCTTTCATCGAAATTATCATACGATGCTCAACGAATTCAGCGACCGGGTGCAGGAGCAGCGCGGCACACTGCACATTGGAATCGCCCTGACTCGCGGCCGGATTCTCCTGCCGCATCTGATGGAGCGTTTTCAACAGGAATATCCACTGGTTTCCATTGAGGTGACCGAAGCCACAAATGAAGCGTTAAAAGAGACTCTGCTCCGTGGGGAAACCGATTTGGTAATTGCCGATTTGCCCGAAAATATCCCCGGCATCCAAACGCAGGTGTTCTATCAGGAAGAAGTTGTTCTGCTTCTTCCCAAAGCACTGCTGAAAAAAGTATATGGAGCCGATTTTACGTCCCGTGTCGAACGTGTGCGCAGAAGCGGAGATTTGAAGCTGCTTGCGGACTGCCCTTTTCTTCTGGAATATCCCAATGACATTGCTGGAAGAATCGCCGAAAATCTGCTTCGGCGTTCCGATTTGATTCCAATGGTAAAATGCCGTTCTCAGAATATTGAGATGCTGCTGGACTGTTGCGTGCAGGGACAGGGTGTTTGCTTTTGCCCGGATAGCCTGCTGCGGGCCACTTTGTCGCCTGAACAGATGTTTCGGATGGAAATTGTGCGGTTCTCCGCTGGTACAAAGTATTCCATCCGCTTTGGCTGGAAAGAAGAAAATGAGCATTGGAAGCTTCTTGGGCGGTTCATTGAGATTGCTCCCGACGCTTGTGGCACTTGTTGAAAATCCTTCAAACTCAAAAAAGCACCCCTGCCAATCCATGTGTCATCGCACATTTCATTGGCAGGGGTGTCATATTTATTGTAGGCTGCTTTCCGTTTTACTGATGCAAATAATCAAATTTGGTGGTAAGTTGGTGGTAAGTCCACATTGCTCCAGTATCACACGCCGTGATTTTCAACGGAACAAGGCCAATTTCTTTACTTTACTGTTCAATCGGCTTCATCGTCGGGATGTCAGCGAGGAACAGTTATAAGCCTTTATTTCTTGATATTACTCTACACCGCAAGGGTTGATTTTTGCCTTTCCATTTACATCTCTACACAAGCCTTTATCTGAACTGTATCGTTTGGCGTATGAATTGGCGTAAATGGCGTATGGCGTATTTGGCGTACGCTTTGTTTTATTCTTCGGGGTCTTTCCACTGTGCGAACTGGCGGTCAAGATTTTCAAATTCGGACTTTCGCAGTTCCTTGGTCACGTCTGCATAGATGTTCAAGGTCGTAGAAATATCCGAATGTCCCAGCGCATCCTGAATCACCTTGATGTTCACGCCCGCTTCGCACATCCGGGTCGTGAAGGTATGCCGCAGGGTATGGCAGCTGAAACGCGGCAGGAGAACGGTGCTGTTCGGATTCTTCGCCAGCACTTCATCGTTGCAGTCCCGGATAATGCGCCGGATGGCCTTGTTCAGCGTCCCCTGATGCTGGCATTCACCAAAGCGGTTGACAAAGATGAAGTCCGTGTAGCCATCCACCGTTACCGTGCAATGGATTTCTGCTTCTTCCTGATAGGCACGTTCCTTTTCAAAGGCTTCTTTCACAAAGTCCATCATCGGAACAGTGCGGACACCAGCCTTCGTTTTGGGCGAGTGGCAGTTGAAGTAGCAGCCTTTCTTGCCGCCGTTGTTCTCACGGTGGTCGTAGTTGACCAGCGTGTGATTGACGGAGATCGTGCCTTCCTCAAAGTCCACATCACACCAGCGCAGACCAGTGGCTTCTCCTACGCGCAAACCCGTTCCCAGCATGACCGCAAAAATCGGATACCAGTGCTGATACTTCGGCGTTTTGGAGAGGTAGGACAGCAGAAGATTCTGTTCAGCGACGGTTAACGCCTTGCGGCGGTTGGTTTCAAACTGGTGTGCTTTTTTCAGCTCCCGCAGAACATTGTCTGAAGGATTGCCCCGAAGGTAGCAGTCATCCACCGCCATGTCCAGCACCTGATGCAGAACCGTGTGTACACTGTCAATCGTGGAGATCTGCAAGCCCCGCTCGTCTGCCAGCGTGTTGTAAAACTGCTTCACGTCCGACTTTTTGAGCGCAGACACCTTCGATTTGCCGAAATCCGGCTCCACGAACTGCCGATAGAGGTACAGGTAGTTCTGGAAGGTGTTGTCTTTCAAACCGCGCTTAACCTTTGCCCACAGGGTGAACACGTCGTTCAGGGTGACATACCGTGCTTCTGCCTTGATGCCATCCAGCGAATCTCGCTGAATGTCGTTTTCCTTTTCCCGAAGTTCCTCCAAGGTTGCAGCATAAATGGAATGCCGCTTGCCATCCGGGGAAGTCCAACGGAAATCGTACTTGCCGTCTTTGCGCTGGGATTCCCCTTTGCGGAGAACCACACGCGCTTTGTCCTTGCGTTTCGTATTCTGAGTTGTTGCCATGAGCGTCGCTCCTTTCTACATTGCGGTGCAGAAAAGAGCGTTGTTCT
>CAVLAO010000035.1:0-16361 GCA_963660915.1 Bacteroides sp. CAG:927
GATGGTATTAACAGGCCTCGGAACGGCCCGGATTTCTGCAGGAACAGCCATAAGAATCATCTCCTTTATATAGTCCTATTATATCACAATGGGACTATATGATAAAGCTTTTCTTGTACTGTTTTACAAAAATCTTTGGCCTTCCAAGGAGGAGTATCAAGCCAAAACAGCGGTTTTCCGGGCGTTCTTATAGTCCGGTGTCTTAAAATTGGCTTGATAAGTCGTCAAATAGTGTCAAATCACCCGGATTCAGGTCGATCCTATAGTCCGGTAGATTGGGAAAGTATTATTTAATAAATATTCTGCCGTAACGTCGGCATAATCTTCTTCGTCGTCATCCTCAAAAAGCGGTTTTCCTGTCTCTAGATTAAAAGGACTGCAATAATGCCACGCTTCCTTGTTATGCTCAGCCGGGGCATAGCCTTTGCCTTTCTGCGTGCTGATATGAACAACAACCGGCTTTGTGCTGTCCTTTACCTTTTGCAGCGTCTCAATTACTGCGGCGACATCATTGCCCTGCGCAACATAAAAATAATCCAATCCAAATGCCCGGAATAGATTGCACTCTGCCTGACCATTGCTCTCCCGGAGCAATTTCAGATTTTGATAAAGACCTCCGTGATTTTCTGCAATTGACATATCATTGTCATTCACCACGATGATAAAATTACTGTCTAATTCCGCCGCATAATCCAAACCCTCCAGTGCTTCTCCGCCGCTGAGAGATCCGTCTCCAATAACAGCAATTATGTTTCCGCTTTCCCCTTTCAGGTCGCGGGCCTTCGCCAAACCAGCCGCCAGACTAACGGAAGTAGAAGTATGTCCCACGGTAAAGAAATCATGTTCGCTTTCTCGCGGACAGCTATATCCGGTTACATCGTCATAATGCTCCTCGTAAAGATATGCATCCTTGCGTCCGGTCAGCATCTTATGTGGGTAGCTTTGATGGGAAACGTCATACACAATCTTGTCTTTTGGCGAGTCAAACACATAATGAAGTGCAATCGTCACCTCAACCATACCAAAATTGGGTCCAAAATGTCCTCCGTGTTTGCTGGCGCGAAGCAACAGCGCCTGACGCATCTCCTCTGCCAAAGCAGGAAGTTCTGCAATTTCAAGTTTTTTTACATCCTCGGGTCCATTGATCTGTTCCAAATACATTGGTCATCACTCCTTGTCCTCTTCCGGCGTCCAGTCCAACACGCCGGTCTCCACCGCTTTTTTATAGCGGGAAATCTTATATTGCAAACGGGCGATTGTCACCTCGAGCTTTTCTTTTTGCTGTTCAAGATTTCCCAGCTGCTCTGATAACAACTGCAGCCGCGCTCCGAAGGTTTCGTCTCCCTGTTGAAACAGCCGCAGATACTCAATCAGAGCTTCCACTGAAACGCCTGCAGATCGCATACATACCGTGTGTTCCACCCAATTCAGGTCCTCCGTTTGATAGTTTCTCACACCTCCGGATGTGCGCGTAACCGGTGGAATCAGCCCTATTCGCTCATAATAACGCAATGTATCCTGCGAAATACCAAACTTTTCACTTACTTCATGAATCGTCATTCTTTCATCGCCTTTTGCTTGTGGCAACACTATAGCACCTGGAGTGCACTCCAAGTCAAGTCATTTTTTGACCGCAACATCTTAAATTAATCTTCCATACCAAGCATTTACCTTCTTAACACAATAAACAGCTCAAAAAATACAAAAACACCGCACATCCGTGCGGTGTTTTCAGCGTTGATTTTCATCAACTTATTTTTGGAGCTACTGGTCAGAATCGAACTGACAACCTTCTCATTACGAGTGAGATGCTCTGCCATTGAGCCACAGTAGCACTCAAGCTTTGATATTTTATCACAGTTATAATTTTTCGTCAAGACTTCCCGCACACATTCTCTCAATTGTTTCATAAAACGGCACAGCAGAACATTAGCACAACTCGCACTGTAAACCTTATTTTCTAAGCTTATCATTTATCATCATGTAACTTTCGGAAAATTGGCAATACCATAGCATTTTCCCTTGACATCAGGAAAAAAAGAGAGTATAAAATTATCATATCTTTTAAAAAGCGTTGACGGAGACAGTAGTGCTTCCAAGCTGAACGGCAAAGCGAGTCGAGGATGGTGTGAGCTCGGTGCAAGTAAGGGGAGCAACGAAAATCACTCCTGAGCTGCTGACTGAAACTGAAGTAAGTCAGGTCGGTTCTTCCCCGTTACAGGAAGCGCGTATGTTGGTATGTTGTAACAGGTGGTTTTCTCGTGTGCTTTTTGCGCCCGTCCTTTTACAGGACGGGCGTTTTTATTTGCTGACAGCGAAAAGGGGTACGATATATGAAAGAAATGACGGAAATTCGTTGGCATGGCCGCGGCGGTCAGGGTGCAAAGACAGCCAGTCTTCTCTTGGCAGATGCCGCTTTTATGTCCGGTAAGTATGTGCAATCCTTCCCAGAGTATGGTCCAGAGCGTTCCGGTGCTCCGATTACGGCATATAATCGCATTTCGGATGAGCGGTGCACCATCCATTCCAATATTTACGACCCGGATTATGTAGTGGTAGTGGATGAAACTCTGTTGGAAACCGTAGACGTAACTTCCGGTCTAAAGCCGGAAGGCGCAATTGTGATTAACTCCGAGAAGCCCGCTTCCGAGCTGCGGTCTTTACTGCGCGGCTATCAAGGAAAAGTGTTCACCGTGGATGCCGGAAAAATCTCCAGAAAACATCTGGGTGCCTATTTTCCCAACACGCCGATGTTGGCAGCTATTGTAGCGGTAAGCAAGTGCGTAGACCCGGAAGCCTTTCTTCGGGATATGGAAACGTCCTATCGGCACAAATTTGCCAAAAAGCCGCAAGTAGTGCAGGGAAATTTAGATTGTCTGGTTGAGGCTATGAAGGAGGTCAAAGAATAACAATGAATAAAAAGGCTTCTGAAATCAATGAACAACTGCCATGGCAGGAGCTGACCATTGGTTGCGAAATTTATGAAGGTGGTTCCTCTCGTCTTACAATGACAGGTGAATGGCGAAGCAAAATTCCCCTGTGGGATTCCGCTAAGTGCAAACAATGCCTGCTGTGCACTCCCTTCTGTCCGGATTCTTCCATCCCGGTTACAGACGGAAAACGAAGCGACTTTGATTATGACCATTGCAAAGGATGCGGCATCTGCTATAAAGTATGTCCCTTTGGCGCAATTGATTGGAAGGAGGTACACTGATTATGAGCATTCGTGACAGACTCAGCGGCAACGAAGCGATTGCCACTGCTATGCGACAAATCAATCCGGATGTATTTGCCATGTTCCCCATCACGCCCTCCACCGAGATTCCCCAGTACTTTGCCCAGTATGTCGCCGACGGCAAGGTAGACACGGAATTTATCTGCGTTGAAAGCGAGCACTCCTCAATGTCTGCCTGCATCGGTGCAGAGGCAGCAGGATGCAGAGCCATCACTGCAACCTCTTCTGCCGGTCTTTCCTTTATGAATGAAGTCCTGTACGTTGCAGCTTCCGCCCGCCTTCCCATCGTGTTGGCTGTAGCCTGCCGTGCGTTAACCGGCCCAATTAACATCAACCACGACTATTCTGATTCAATGGCGGAACGCGACTCCGGCTTTATTCAGATTTATGCAGAAAATAACCAGGAAGCATATGACAATTATTTACAGGCACACCGTATTGCCGAAACAGCAGACGTTCGTCTTCCGGTTATGATATGCGAAGATGGTTTCATTACCTCCCACGCGTTAGAAAATATCGACTTGGAAGAAGACGATGCCGTCAAAGCATTTGTCGGTGAGTACCATCCGGAAAACTATTTGTTAAAGCATGAAAATCCATTGGCAGTCGGTCCCTACGGCACCTCTCCTTACTACATGGAAGCTCGCGTGGCACAGGCGGAAGCAATGAAGAACGCCAAGCGTGCTATCCTGGATGTTGCCGCTGACTTTGAAAAGACCTTTGGTCGGAAATACGGGCTATTTGAAGCTTACCGCATGGAAGACGCTGAGCTTGCCATTGTCCTGATGGGCTCCTCTGCAGGAACCGCAAAAGCAGCAGTAACTGAACTGAGGGCAAATGGAGTAAAAGCCGGATTAATTAAAATCCGAGTTTTTCGTCCCTTCCCAGGCGAGGAACTGGCTGAAGCACTCCAAAATTGCAAAGCTGTGGCAGTATTGGACAAGAGTGAAGGATTTAGCGCCTGCGGCGGTCCACTTTTTGCAGAAACTGCCTCTGCATGCATCAATTTGACTCAGCGACCCAAGATGGTGGATATTGTCTATGGCTTAGGCGGCCGCGATTTTACCGTAGAGCAGGCCAAGCGTGTATTTGCACGGTTGGAAAAGATCGTCTCCACCGGTGACGTCGGCCCGATTTACTCCCACATGGGACAGCGAGATCTAAGAGAGGATGTGCAGTAATTATGGCTTATAATTTGAAAGAGCAAATGAGTAAGCCGGAACGCTTTGAAGCCGGCCATCGCCTTTGTGCCGGCTGCGGTGCCGGCATTACCTGCCGCGCTATGATGCGGGCGGTTGATCCGGAAGATAAGGCCGTCATTTGCAACGCAACCTCGTGTTTGGAGGTTTCCTCCTTTCAGTACCCCTTCACCGCCTGGGAAGACAGCTATATTCACGCTGCTTTTGAGAACACTTCCGCAGTTGCAGCAGGCGTCGAAAGTGCTTATCGTGCTATGAAAAAGAAGGGAAAGCTAAAGGATAATTTTAAAATTCTGGCTATTGGCGGCGACGGCGGAACCTATGACATCGGTTTTCAATCCTTATCCGGAGCGCTGGAGCGAGGCCACGACTTCACCTATTTTTGCTACGATAATGAGGCATACATGAACACCGGAACTCAGCGTTCCTCTGCAACTCCGCGATTTGCCAATGCGACCACCACTCCACCGGGGGCTGAAAGCGTCGGTAAAAAGCAAACGCAAAAAGATCTCACTCAGATTGTCGTCGCCCACGGTTCTCCCTATGTGGCACAAACCACCTTTATGGGCAACTTCAAGGACTTCCATGAGAAGGCGCATAAAGCAATTTATACGGAAGGTCCTACTTTTGTAAACGTACTTTGCCCCTGTCCCCGAGGCTGGCAATATTCTGCAGAAATACTGCCGGAGATTTGTCGTTTGGCGGTAGATACCTGTATTTGGCCACTTTATGAAGTAGAAAACGGGGAATACCATCTGACCTATATGCCGAAGAAAAAATTACCGGTGGAAGAATTTATGAAGCTGCAAGGAAGATTCCGTCACTGTTTCCAACCGGGTAATGAGTGGACAATTGAGGCCGCTCAACAGTACGTAGATGAGAAATGGGAAGCACTGCTTGCTCGCTGCAAATAATCGTATCTGGGAATTTTATTGCATGCTAATCCAAGATTATACTACAGAAAACTCTTAAGTCATTGAAGAGCTTACCCTGCATTACGTAAAAGCTATGGGCTTTAAAAAATATGCCGTCAGCGACCATCGCTGACGGCATATTTTCTAGGCTGTGATATTTATCGATGGGTGCAGTAACGGATCCACTTTAAAATCTGGATCACAACCATGCTGGCAAGGGCAAGGCCTGCAATGCAGAGCAAAAGTCCAGGCGTCAATGCTGCTACATCAAACAGAGGCTCCAGGAAAGGCACTACTAATACAGCCAAAAGCAAGACTGCTCCCGCTGCAAAAGCACCCAGCAGGTATTTATTATTCCAGAACGTGCGAGTAAACAAAACCGCCTTATTTGACTTGCAATTAAACCCATGGAAGAGCCGGCACAGGCAAAGCGTAGAAAATGCCATTGTACTGGCCATCGAATTCCCTCCATTTGCAAGGCCAATATGGAACGCGGCAATGGTTGCTGCAGCAATAACAAGCCCCTCCACAATTACATTCAAAAGAAATGCTCGTGTCAGAATGCCCTCTTTTCTTGGCCGTGGTTGTTCCTGCATAACGCTGTCACCGTGAGGCTCCAGGCCCAATGCAATTGCCGGCAGACTATCCGTCAAAAGATTGATAAACAACAAATGCACCGCGGCAAAGGGCACCGGCAGACCGGCTAAAGAGGCATAAAGCACAGTTATAATGCCTGCTGCATTCCCTGACAGCAGGAACTGGATTGCCTTTTTGATATTTGCATATACGTTTCTGCCGTTTTTCACCGCTTTTACAATTGTGGCAAAATTATCGTCCGCCAACACCATCCCGGCGGCATCTTTCGCAACTTCAGTTCCGGTGATACCCATAGCTACGCCAATATCTGCCTGTTTCAATGCAGGCGCATCATTCACGCCGTCTCCTGTCATAGCAACCAGATTCCCCCGCTCCTGCCATGCACGAACAATGCGAATTTTATGTTCTGGGGAAACACGGGCATAAACAGAAACTCTGGGGACAAATGCACGAAGCTGTTCGTCATCCATCCCGTCAATTACACTGCCTTCTACCGCCTCTGTCCCTTCTGTCATAATACCGATTTCCTTGGCAATCGCAGAGGCGGTCACCCGATGATCTCCGGTAATCATAATCGGACGAATGCCGGCAGAAATACATTCCGCTACTGCCGCAGCAGACTCCTCTCGCGGTGGATCCATCATAGCGATCAGGCCGAGAAAATGAAGCTGATTTTCATCCTCCAAATCAACCCCCGCAACCTCTAGCTTACGATAGGCAAAAGCCAGCACGCGCAGTCCGGATTCTGAAAACTCCTGGTTGACGCGCTCAATTTCGTTCTTTTCCTGCAGTGTAATCAACGTGCGATCCAGCAGCACATCAACTGCACCCTTGGTAATCATTATCATGCTGCCGGACATTTCATGCACCGTACTCATCAATTTACGGTCGGAATCAAAGGGAATCTCCGTCACACGCGGATAACACTTGCGAATTTCACTCTCATTGACGCCATGTTCCAGTCCCAAATGCACCAGTGCTGTTTCTGTGGGGTCGCCAATATCTCCCTTTTCATTGACCACAGCATCATTACATAAAACTGCTGCACGCAGAAGGGGCTTCTGGGCAGAATCTTCAAAATTTGCTTCTGCTGCAGAAAGCACTTTCCCGGAAACATAAAGCTTCTGCACCGTCATCTTGTTTTGTGTCAAAGTACCGGTTTTATCCGAGCAAATGACAGAAACACTTCCCAAACCTTCCACTGCCTGCAAATTGCGAATAACTGCATTTTCTTTTGCCATCTTTTGCGTGCCAAAAGACAGGACGATCGTCACAATAGAAGACAATGCTTCCGGAATTGCCGCCACAGCCAACGCAACTGCAAATAGGAACGCATCCATTACGCCTTCTCCGCGGAGGAACACACTGACTGTGAACAGAATGGCACAAATAATCAAAATTCCGATGGATAATTTTTTCCCGAACTGATCCAGACTGACCTGAAGCGGAGTTTCTTTCTCTTCCGTGTTCTTCAGCAGTGCTGCTATCTTTCCAATCTCTGTATCCATTCCAACGGAGGTAACTACAAATCTCCCCCGCCCGTAAGTAACAAAACAGCCGGAGAACACCATGTTTTTCCGATCGCCGAGAGCTGCTTCTGCCGGACACTCCTCCAGGCTCTTTTCTACCGGAAGACTTTCACCTGTCAAAGCACTTTCAGCGGTTTTTAGACTGGCACATTCCAGAAGCCGGCCATCCGCACAAATCGCATCTCCCGCTTCCAACAAGACCACATCGCCTACTGTGACTTCACGCCCCGGGATCTGAAGTATTTGTCCGTCTCGAAGTACTTTCGCTGTTGGCGCTGACATTTGCCGCAAACTGTCCAGCGATGCAGTGGCTTTTACGGTCTGCACCGTGCCCAAAACAGCATTCATGGTAATCACGCAAACAATGACTGCCATGCTTTCGATATCTCCCAATATGGCAGAAATAACTGCGGCAATGATAAGAATGATGACTAAAAAATCTGCAAACTGTTCAAAAAAGATCCGAACAGGGCTTTTTTTACCCTCCTCCTGAATTTCATTTTGACCATATTTTTCGTATCTGCGTTTTGCTTCTTCGCCGCTCAGTCCTTTTTCCGAACATTGTAAATCCCGAAAAAGTTCTACCCGACTTCTCTCCCAAATGGGGCGTTCCTGCTTCATGTTACCCTAACTTCCTTTCCGATGCGGCATAAAAAAAAGAGACTTTTTGTGCCAACACCACCTTGGTATTGTCACAAAAGTCTCGCCATTTCAATCCTCAGCGGGGGCCGACATCTGACCTGTCCCGTATTGACGCCAAAGGATACACAAATATTCTGTGCTAGCTACTCCCTTTCGGTAACATCGGTATTCTAGCTGAATTTTAATTTTTTGTCAAGTAAAATAAAATCCCATTCCTCCACCCTCTTGCAGACCGGGCAATCACAGTTTACAGTCAACTGGAATCATGTTAGAATGAAAAACCAGTCAAAGACCCATGGAGGCGATTCGTTATTCTTATGCTTCTCAATAAAATTAAACGTTTTTTTAAACAGGCAGATATCCTTCTGTTGATTCTCTGTATTGCAGTCAACTGTTGCGGACTTGTCCTGATTTACTCTGCCACACGCTTTAACGAAACCTACCACAGCCTTCCGTATAAGCAAGGCATTGCTATGGCAATTGGTATTTTAATTTTTATTGTCTGCAATTATATTGATCTTGAAATCTTGATGGAACATTGGAAGCCGGTTTTTATTTTCAGTTCGCTGTTTATTCTCTCCTTGGCCATTGTAGGCACTGGATACCAAGGCAACCGGAACTGGCTGGAATTCTCCTGGATGCCCTTTAACATTGCACCTGCAGAAATCGTCAAACTTTTCTTTGTCCTGCTTTTATCCAAACAGCTGGTTTATTTACAACGTCAAAGCAGTGAAAATTTAAGCCGTATAAGTTCTGTAGGACAGTTGGTTTTGCATCTTGGTTGGTTTTGCACTATCATATTTGTTGTTTCTGGTGACGCCGGTTCCGCCCTGGTCTATATTGCCATATGGGTCATCCTGTGTTGGGCTGCAGGGCTGAAAAAACGTTGGTTTGCTGCAGGACTTCTGTTTTTCTGTATGGCTTGCGCTGTCCTTTGGTATATACTTCCTGAGGACAACTACTGGATTATGCGGGTTCGCGTCGTTTTTGATCACTCTCTCGACCCCTTAAATAAAGGCTGGAATCAGGCCCGCAGTCTTCTGGCTATTCGCTCCGGCGGTCTTTCCGGCAACGGTTTTCTGCAGGGTGCATTGACGCAGAACCACAGCCGCAACTTTCTTCCCGAACGTTACACAGACTTTATCTTCTCCACCTGCGCAGAGGAATGGGGATTGATTGGCTGTTCTATCCTCCTGCTTCTCCTAGCCGCTGTTATTTTGCGTTGCTTTTATATTGGTCTCACTGCACGCAGCGCCTTTTCTGCTCTGACCGCCATTGGTTACGGCGGCATGCTGTTCTTTCAAATGGCATTAAATGTAGGAATGTGTCTATTCGTGTTACCTGTTGTCGGTATCACACTTCCTTTTGTCAGCTACGGCGGCTCTTCTTTGATTACGCTTTATGCTGCCATGGGATTTGTCTCAGGAATCAAAATGAGGACTCTGCCCAGTTGGCTCAGCGATCGAACTGATATCCGATAACCTGTTTATTTCTGCTCTAAAAAAACGATCTGCATCTCAGCAGATCGTTTTTTTACCTTATTCTCAGTTTTTCCGCTAATTCTCCATCCGGAGTTACATAAACAGTGGAATAGGTCGTATAGATTACCATTCCCGGTTTTGCTCCGGACGGCTTTTTGACATACCGTACCGGTGTGTAATCCACAGGGACATTCTGCCCTTCCTTTCCCTGTGAAAACCAGGCTGCCAGCATAGCTGCTTCCTTTAAACTGGAAACATCCGGTTCTTTTCCTTCTGTCCACAAAATTACATGGGCGCCATGAATTCCCTGGGTATGCATCCAGATATCACTTTTAAACGCCATCTTTGTCGTTAACTGATCATTTTGGACGTTATTGCGTCCTACTGAAATTCGCATACCCGTACTGGAGCAAAATTCTAACGGTTTGGATTTCGCCCGTTTCATTCCTTTTTTTGCCGCCTTCTGCGGACGCAAATACTCATTGTCCTCCAGTTCCTGACGAATCTCTATCAGATCTCTTTCTTCTTCCGAGCAACGGATACAGGTGAGTACACTTTCTAAATAGCTTAAATCCATCTGTCCCTTACTAATCTGTTCTGTCAGTACTTTTTCCGCTGTCTTAGCTTTTGCATAACGCTTAAAATAAGATGCGGCATTTTGCTGTGGCGTAAGCAGAGGATCCAGCGGAATGCACACGATTCCCCCATCCGGATCGTAATAATTGTCGCAAGTCAGCTCCTTCATGCCTTTTTTCATAGCATAGAGATTGGCTGTAATAAGCTCTCCGCGAATCCGCAACGTCTCGCGATCTTCAGCCTGTGCCAATTCTCTCTTTTGGTTCTCTAATTTACGTGCCGCTCGATTGCGAAGATTTGTCACCGATTTGATTAGGTTTGCTCCACGTTGGCGAATCCTTTCATTTTTTTCCCGCTCGGCATAGAAGCGATCCAACAGGCCAGAAAAGGACTGCTCTTGCTGAATTGTCATTTGGTCTCCATACTGACGAATCCGGCAATAGGTAAAATCTTTAGGACGACCATCCTGCGATAGAATATAGGGTGTAAACTGTCCGGCTTGAATTTTCTCTTTCCAGTGAAGAATAGATTCCACCAACACGGATTCCTCTGCTTGAAACAGTCGCCCATCGGTGTCGTCCGTCAAAATAAAAGCAAATTCTCTGCAGATCAAAGGAGATAATCCGGAAAAATGTTCCTGAAGAAAATCCGCAATTTTATGCTCTTTGGGCGTCTGTCTCACCAAATCAAGCAAATTTTCCTGCGGCATAGCTAACAAATTCAATTTTTGCTGCACCGGTGGCAAATGATAAAACATCCCCGGCAACACCTGCCGTTCCTGATTCATCTCTGCGTCTACTCTGCGCAGGCAGTCAATTATACGTCCATCTGACCCGGTAAGGATCAGGTTCGCGCGGCGTCCCATGGCCTCCAAAATAAGGTGTCGCGGAGCACGATCCCCCAACTCATCCAGCGTTTCCAGCTCAATGTCCACCACCCGTTCCATGGGCGGCTGTGTTATCGAAAGGATACGACCGCCTGAGAGATGTTTTCGCAACAACATGCAGAACATAGGCGGCGTTGCAGGATTATCTCGAAAGGCTTGGGTCAACTGAATCCTTGGATGTGCTGGATTTGCCGTCAACAACAGCTTTGCGCTGCCTTCCCTGCCGCGCATGGCGAGAATAATTTCATCCCGCGCCGGCTGATAAATCTTATCTACCTTAGCTCCGACCACAGTCGGAATCAATTCTTGTATGACTGCATTCAGGCAAACCGCATCAAGTGGCATGTTCTTCGCCCTCCATAATCGCTGCGAACAACTCATTTAGGCGATCTCTTCTGCCGTTTAAATAGAGATAACCAAACAATGCCTCCAGCGCTGTTGCATGCATATACTCACCTCTGCTGGCGTTTTTGGGGATGGATCCAACATGGGCATTGCGGCCACGGTGCGCCACTGTGACTTCCTCCGCTGTCAGCATAGGCTCGATGCGATGCAAAGCCTGCGCTTGATAAGAAGCACGTACCCGGGAAACCGTTTCTCTGTGTAAATTCTGTTTTTTCCCGAAACCGTTGGAAATCAGCCAACTGCGCACCATCAATTCATATACGCCATCACCCAAATGCGCAAGTCCCAATGCACTGACTGCAAGAATTTCTTCCCGAGGCAGATGCAAGTCAAAATAATCCGTCATTTTTTACTCCTCTGGCCGTGCCAATTTCAAGCGACCATTATTATACAAAAACACAAACACTGCTGCAGCAATGATCAAGCCATATCCTAAGAAGCTCCATCCGTCCGGCAATTGACCAAACACAAAGAATCCAATGATTGTGGAGAAAATAATCTGCGTATAATCGTACACGGACACCTCTCGTCCCGCCGCATAAGTGTATGCCTGCGTCACTCCAAATTGTCCTCCTGCTGCAGCAAAACCTGCGCAACATAGCATGAGCAGCTGATGCAGTGTCATAGGGTGGAAGTTCAGCACCAAAAACGGTACCGTCGCCAAGCAGGAAAAGCCGGAAAAAAATGCCACAATGGTCGGACTTTTTACGCCTCTCAGGCCAAGGATCCGCACCTGTGTATAGGCAAATCCGGCACCAATCCCACCGATTAAACCGACCAATGAAGGCAATAATTCCATATTTGTAAAGGTCGGCTTGATCACAAATAAACTGCCCGCAAATGCGGTAACTACCGCGGCAACCTGCCAATGGGTAAGTTTTTCTTTCAAAAGAATGTAAGAGAACACAATCACACAGAACGGTGACATTTTATTCAGCATAGAAGCATCGGACTGTGCCAAATGATCTACCGCATAAAAATTGCCGAAAATTCCAACCGTTCCCGCAAAGGAGCGGAGAAACAAATGAGTAAAATTCCCTTGTCCTATATGAAATCCCTGTCCCGATCGAATCAGGATGATAACGGCAAAAATAAGCGCCACTGCATTGCGAAAAAACGCTTTCTGCGGTGTCGGCAAATCGCCGGACAGGCGAACAAACATATTCATAAGTGAAAAACAAAATGCAGAGGCAATAATACAAAGAATGCCCTTCGTACGACGATTCACAATTCTTCCCCCAGGAAATTTTCAAAGCTATGAGCGATTGGTTACATATTTTTTAATATCTCTTCCAATTCTGTCCGATCATAATGATAGATCCGGTCACAAAACTGGCACGTCAGATCTGCGCATCCCTGTTCTTCTATCAGTGATTTCATCTCCTCCCGTCCCATGCTGATCAAAGCCCGTGTTACGCGATCACGACTGCAATAACAGCGATATTCCACTGAAGTTGTCTCAAGTACTTCAAGTTCAAATTCCTCTAAAACGCCGTGGATTAGCTCAAGCGTTGTCTTCCCTTCTGCCAACGCACTCGTTACACTCCCCACTTTGCGAATTCCACGTTCCACTTTGTCAATGGCTGCGTCATCCGCTCCCGGCAAAAGCTGAATTAAATATCCTCCTGCTGTCAGCACCTCTCCTCCGTCCTTTTTCACCAACACTCCCAGTGCACAGGCCGTTGGAATCTGTTCGCTTTCGGCAAAATAAGCTGTAACATCCTCCGCAATCTCTCCGCTAACCAGAGAAATGCTTCCCACATAGGGTTCTTTCATGCCCAGATCCTTTATAACCGTAAGATATCCACCGCCCACTGCAGCACCTACGTCCAGCTTTCCTTCGTATTTACGCGGCACATCAACCTCCGGATGCATTACAAACCCACGAACGTTTCCTGCACTGTCTGATACACAGGTAATGCCACCCAGTGGGCCATCCCCCTTTACCTGAAGCGTCAGAGACTGCTCTTCTCCCTTCAGCTGATTCCCCATCAGGGATGCCGCCAACAAAGTCCGTCCCAGTGCCGCAGTTGCCGTTGGCAGAGTGTGGTGAATTTCCTGTGCTCTTCGAACAATGTCCGTCCCCGTAATGGCAGAAGCCATTACCATACCATCTGTTGTAATTATACGAACGATTTCTCCCATCGGTTTATGCTCCTTTTCGCAGATTTCCTGTATTGTGCATCTGTTTCGGTCACTCAATTTGCGCTTTTCTTCGGGCAATTACCTCTTTATAGCCATTTTCTCCATAGTTCAGTGCCCGGTTAACGCGGCTGATGGTTGCACTGCTGGCTCCGGTAGCCTCCAGGATATCACTGTAAACCATCCCCTGATCCAGTAAAACTGCCACGTCGTAGCGCTGTTCCATCGCACGCAGTTCAGAAATTGTGCATAAATCTTTGAAAAAGCGGTGGCATTCCTCTTCGTTTTTCAGCGTGAGGATCGCGCGATACAATTCCTGACTGTTGATTTTATCGGACGCTTTTGACATACGCCTCACGTTCCCTTCCTCTATTTTCTACTGTGATTTTAACAGATTAGTGTATAAAAGTAAACAGTATTTTCATTTTTACCTTGAAACAAGATCTTTAATCGCGTATAATAAATGGGCTGACATAGATATGCGCGGGATAGGGCAAAATTGCAAAACCCCGTGCCAGGAGGAAACACTATGGTAAAAGCAATCGTCGGCGCCAACTGGGGCGACGAAGGTAAGGGTAAAATCACCGACATGCTGGCAGAGCACTCTGACGTTGTCATCCGTTTTCAAGGCGGAGCCAATGCAGGTCACACCATTATCAATGACTATGGTCGCTTTGCGTTGCACATCCTGCCATCCGGCATTTTTTATCCTCACATCACAAACATTATCGGAAATGGTGTTGCGCTGGACATCATGAAACTGGTAGACGAGCTGAAAAGCATTACTGACCAGGGCGTTCCGGCTCCCAACATGATTATTTCTGAACGGGCTCAGATTCTGATGCCCTATCATGCACTCCAGGATGCTTACGAAGAAGAGCGTCTTGGCGGCAAGGCGTTCGGTTCCACCAAGTCCGGAATTGCACCTTTCTATTCGGATAAGTATGCGAAGATCGGCATTCAGGTAGCGGATCTTTATGATGATGAACGTTTGCGCAGCCGCCTAACCGCCGCTGTCGAGATGAAAAATATCATCTTTGAGCACCTCTATCACAAACCGCCGGTAGACTGCGAAGCACTCTATCAGCAATTGCTGGAGTATCGTGAATTGATCCGCCCTTATGTCGGCGATGCGGTCACTTTCGTTCACAAAGCCCTGAAAGAAGGCAAAACCATCTTGTTGGAAGGCCAACTGGGCAGCATGAAAGATCCTGATTTAGGCATCTGCCCAATGACCACTTCTTCTCACACGCTGGCAGGTTTCGGAACCGTGGGCGCCTGTGTACCTCCTACTTCTGTAGAGGATGTCATCTGCGTCACCAAGAGCTACTCTTCCTGCGTCGGCTCACAAACAGAACCCTTTGTCAGTGAGCTGTTGGGCGAAGAGGGCGATGAACTCCGTCGCCGCGGCGGTGATAAGGGCGAGTTCGGTGCCACTACCGGTCGTCCTCGTCGGGTTGGTTGGTTTGACACCGTTGCAACCAAATACGGCTGCATGGTGCAGGGTGCAACCCAGGTCGCTTTGACCTGTCTGGATGTTTTGAGTTATCTGGACGAAATCAAGGTCTGCACCGGCTACGAAATCAACGGTGAGGTCAGCGATGTATTCCCTGTCCCTGCAAAGTTAGGACAGGCAAAGCCGGTCTTTACGACTCTGCCCGGTTGGAAAACCGATATCCGCGGTATCACTGACTACAATCAGCTTCCTGAAAACGCTAAGGCTTACGTTGATTTTCTGGAGCAGAAGATTGAGGCTCCTATCACTATCGTATCTACCGGTCCAAAACGTCATGAGATTTGTTCTCGTGCCAGTAAGCTCTGATAATCTGATAAATTTTATAATAACTATGCGGCGCGGCGGCAGATGCATTTGCATCTGCCGTCGCATAGCTTATCGAGAAGCCCAGTTACCCTTTGGCGACAACCGGATTTCTGATGTATTTAGTGCGGAAGCAGCGGAAAAAGCAAGAGATGGAAATGGTCATTCCATTTCCATGATGCTAATTTTTAAAGTTCATGACAACAAACTTAAGCGTCACCCAGTTTTTTCTGAGCCAAGCCTCTGTACTGTGTATAAAGCATTGCGAGTTTCTCTTTGGCATCTGCAAAGACTCGTTCTATCGTCTGTTTACGTTTCTTGCAAAGCGACCGGTACACAGGAGTATATCTGGCATCGTCCGCCAACTCCTAATAGTCCTTCGAGATATGACGATGTACTGTTTTGACACAGTTTGAAATGGGTACAAAGCTCCCATGTCGGACAATTCCTACACAATTTAGAATTACTCTGGTATTCCCGGTATCCATCGTGATTTGTCGTACTGTATTTTAATGGCCGAAATTCGGGACATATCACACATTCACAGAACGCATCATAAACATACTCCCACCATTCATTTATGGCCACCTTTATTGCCTGCGGGCGATTGTAGGCTACTGTGAGAGTATCGGCATGGATGGTTATATCTGTGATTACCTGACGACAGTTCATCATTTAACAGCTCCTCGAAACCTTCCCTATCTCCCCAGTACTCGCTCAAATCATAGTCCTGAATAGCATTGTGAACGTCGTTCAATATTTCGTTGTTATAGTTGTAGCTCATAAGTCATACTCCTTTTCATAGCTTTATACTTGCTTTTTTCGTTCCTGTCTGTTATGATTAGGGCCAGGGTTGACAGGAGAAACTCCTCGCCCTTGTTTCGTTTCGAAGTCGACTTTTATAAAGTCGGCTTCACTCTTTTACTCCGTCGGTTT
>CAVLAO010000036.1:0-11730 GCA_963660915.1 Bacteroides sp. CAG:927
TCCCTCAATTATTATACCACACCTGTGCGTTTTACGCACAGTAAGCGTGCATTATTCTCATTTTACTCCAACTCTTAAGTAGTGTATCATAAAATTAGCACATAATTACAGAATCAAATCACGATAAGGAGTGAGCATATGGCACACAGTGCAGTCTCAGAACGCCTTCTGAGCCGTTGGGAAGATCAGCGCGCGATCAAAAATTTAATGGGACGCATGTCACAGGATTACACATTAAAAAAAGAAGGCAGCATGTTTTCTGCCTATTGGAGTCATCGTGAGGACGTTTGCCTCGGCATCAACACTGGATATTTCACCGGTCCTGAGCACGTTGCAGCTTACTATGCCGATCAAGCAGAGCGTATAGCTCTGGAAAGCAAATTGATTGCATCTGCATTCCCTCAACAACTTGGTGAAAAAAGTGAAGAAGAGCTCTATGGCGTTGGAATGATGACCTATCGTCCCATAGATACACCTGTTATCGAACTCAGTGAGGACGGAGAAACAGCAAAGGGTCTTTGGTGTATCCGAGGTTCCTATTCTGTGCTCACCGCCGGTGGACCTCAAGGTTTCTGGGAATGGGGTTGGTTTGCTGTAGACTTTATTCGTGAAAACGAAACCTGGAAAATTTGGCACATGCTTTACCTTAAAGAAATTGATCGTCCTTGCGGTTCCAGTTGGGTCGGTTCAATGAAAGTCTACCCTCCTCGGGCTGAGTTTTCTGAAATAGAATGCTATCATGCCTTGGAACCAAATATAAAATGCACACTGCGCGAGCCATATTCCGCCCATCGCACTTTCACGCCTTCGCCCAGAATGCCTGAGCCTTATATCACCTTTTCAGATACGTTCAGCTATGGAATTTGATGGGAGGGATACAAATGAGCAAAATTTTTACAGAAGATGAGCAGGTCACGCGCCTTTGGGACAGAGAAGAAGTCTGCAAAGTGATCCATCGCCACAGCTATTATCATGCCAACGAAATGCGTCGAGAGGAACTGGAACAGCTCTGGGTACGGGAACCTTCCCATCGCCGTTCTGCTGCTCTTGGTTATAATAATGGATACTATGTAGGATTTGACGAAATCGTTCGCCACTATGTACTCTTCCGACAAGAGCAACGAACAGCTGCTTTAACCCCTTATCTGGATTGCACAGAAGGAATCTCTTCCGATGCATATGGATTTGGCTGTGCCGCCATGGATACTGCTACTACTCCTCTGGTTTATATTGCAGAAGACGGGATGACCGCACAATATCAAGGCTATCGGCTGAGTTTTCAGTCAACTGGTCATCCGGATGGAAGTGCATCAAGTTACATGGATTTCGGCCTCATTCATTGTGACCTGATAAAGGAAAACAATGCGTGGAAAATCTGGCATTTAACCTTGGAACGCGACCATACCGTTACCGTTGGGGAAAATTATGCCAATGTTCCGGTACGCCGCCCTGAATGTGAAGATCCACTCTATAAAAACGCAGGAACTCCAACTCTGGAGCGAGAGGTTTACAACCCTTTCTTTGGATGGGAAAATATGTGGTATGACATGCCGCGTCCTTACGTTACCATGACAGATGAGCGCAGCTACGGACCGGATGGAATGCTCGGCAAACCTTACTATGAACGGGATCATCGCTGAGAGGGGGCACTACAATGAAAAGAACACTCAGTTTCGAACAGCGGCTGCATAATGCCATAGGCAGTCAGACGGTTGAAGAATATAAAGCCCGACACGCTTATCTTCATGGAGTTGGCTATTCCCGTGAAGAGTGGGACTACATGTGGCTGAAATCAAAGAACTGCACTTGGGCACATCAATTTGGGCGCATGGTTGGCTTTGAGGAAGTCTATCTCAACAGCGTGGGGCATACCGATCGCATGGCAATGCACGCTTTTATGGATCAAACCATTAAATTTCCGGAATACATGGGGCATGATATTCGCTCCACTGGTTGTTCCGGCACCCATGTTCTGGCCAGTGACGTCATTGAGGTGGCCGAGGACGGCAACAGCGCCCGCTCTTCCTATTTAACTCCGGGTACTCTGATGGGACCAATCGGCTTTGATGGTGAACATCGGGGCGGTGTATGGCTCTGGGAACGCTATGGTTCTGACTTTGTCTACGTAAATGGGGAATGGAAATGGTTTCACGAGCAAGTCTGCCCGGATATCGCCGGCGATTATGATGTTGGAAACTGGGCTCACAACCGCTATCTGGATTTTCTGGGAAAAGATTGCACAGTAGGTGAGTTAGGCGGTCGTCCGGCTCAGCTTACCGAGCCCGGCTTGCTCCACGCAGATTATACCATTGTTCAAACCGTGCAGAATACCGTGCCCGCACCTGAACCTTATACAACGCTGCAGGCAGTCCCGGAAGATCAGCAATATTCTCCCGGCCGTTGGGATCCTACCGACCAGGTCACGATCAAAGTAGATCACGTTGCTGTCGCAGATCATAATGCCGTTATGGCAGAAAATCCCTTTGGTAAAATTCGAGAAGACTGAACAAATTCCGATGCAGAAATTCTCTGCATCGGGATATTTTTCTATTAATGCATTTAATACACTACGCTGTTTTGCTTCAACTTTCTTTCTGTGTTGCAATCTGTTCTGCTAATTCTTCCAAATAAAGCCATCGCTCTGTCCGTTCTTCCAAATGACGTTCCAACTCGGTCTTTTGATCCATGAGCTGTTGTAACTTTACATAATCCGTTGCAGCAACTGCGATTTGTGCATCTATTTCTGCAATCTGTTCTTCTATCTGCTCCAACTCAGCCTCTATTGTTTCATACTCCCGCTGTTCGCTGTAAGTAAACTTTTTCTTTATTCCTGCTCTTGGTCTTTGCTTCTGAGAATCCTCCTTCCCCCGTATTGGTGAACCCTTTGAAACATTTTCATCCCGTTTTTCGAGATAATCCGCATAATTGCCTGAATAAATTCTTACCTGCCCATCCCCGATCACCTCAAAAATTGAGTCAGCGATTTTATCGAGAAAATATCGATCATGTGATACCGTCAATACAACACTGGGAAAAGTCTGTAAATATTCCTCTAAGATAGTTAATGTATCAATATCCAAGTCATTTGTCGGCTCGTCCAATAACAGCACATTAGGTGCACCCATCAAAATGCGCAGCAAAAAAAGTCGCCGTCGTTCACCGCCGCTGAGACGTCCAATCAGAGTATGCTGCAGTGCCCCATCAAAGAGAAAGCGCTCCATCATTTGTGATGCGGAAAAAGTTCCCTCTCCGGTTTCAATGCGATCGCCCGCCTCGGCAACAAAATCGTATGCCTTCTGATTCAGATCCATTTCGCGACCTTCCTGCGTAAAGTATCCAATGCGAACGGTCGGTCCGATTGTGATACTGCCGCTATCGGCAGTCAGTTTCCCTGCGATCAAATTTAACAAAGTACTTTTTCCTGCGCCATTATGACCCACGATTCCAATACGATCTGTACGTTTGAGATGATATGTAAAATCCGAAATAATCGGTTTTTCTTTAAAGCGAAGACTTACGTGATCCAATTCAATAATTTGTTTGCCCAGCCGGCTCATACCTGCAGCAATCTGTACCTGCTGTTCCAACTCGGGGGCAGACCGATCCTTCAAATCATGATAACGCTGAATTCGCTCTTTGCTCTTTGTTCCGCGGGCCAAGGCACCTCGCATAATCCATTGTGCCTCCACACGCAGAAGAGACTGTCGCTTACGTTCACTGGCTTGAGCCATTTCCAGGCGTTGTGCCTTTAACTCCAAGTATTTTGAGTAATTTGCCTCATAGGAATAGGTAGCACCGCGGGTCAGCTCTGTGATTTTAGTCACCACTCGTTCCAGAAAATAGCGATCATGGGTTACCAAAATAATTCCTCCGCGAAAACGACAGAGCGTATCTTCCAGCCAAGTCACCATTTCACTGTCCAGATGGTTGGTCGGTTCATCTAAAATCAATACATCCGCCGGATGCACCAGTACCGCCGCCAGTGCAACTCTTTTTCGCTGGCCACCGGACAAATTCCCGATTAAAGCATCGAAATTTGAAATTCCAAGCTTGTTCAGCATAGTCTTCGCTTCATATTCCTTTAATGTCCGAAAATCATCCGGCATATGAAGGAATACCTGCTCTAAGACGGTAACATTCTCCTGCATCATCGGATTTTGGGGTAAATAAGCAATTTGAATATTAGGGTCTTTTGCCAACGTACCGGTATCTGGTTCTTCTTCTCCGGAAAGGATCTTTAAAAGTGTGCTTTTTCCTGTACCGTTTACACCTATGATGCCAATCTTTTCTCCTGCATCTAAGTATAGTGTCACATCATCAAGCAACTGCTTTGTTCCATAGTTCTTTGAAATATGCTCTGCTGACAGCAGCATTATTTATCCCGCCTTTGCATCAATCATTCTCTGCCGCAATCAGCGCCAGTTTTTCTTTTCGTGACAACTGCTTCACTTTTGCCTCTCTACGCAGTGCGGCAGATCTGTCTGGCTGTATCTCCTGATATACCAACTCGACCGGTCTCCGTGAACGCGTATATTTCGCTCCCTTTCCCACATTATGGGCTTGAATTCGTCGTTTCAAATCATTCGTGCAACCGGTATAGAGCGTATCATCACTGCACCGGAGTAAATAAACATAATAGCTCACTGTTCATCTGCCTCCAGAAATGGAATAAAGTCCATAGGACACTCAGACTCCCATGAACACCATACACCTGTGAACGGATGCCTGAGCCGAAGAAATCTTGAATGCAACGCCGGCCTTGCCAAATCATCGGTTCCGCCGTAAAGGCAATCCCCTAATAATGGACAGCCGATGTAGGCCATATGCACACGAATCTGGTGCGTGCGGCCTGTTCTAAGTTGAAGCTCTACCAATGTTGCTCTCTTCCCCTGATTGATCACACGATACTCCGTCTGTGCTGGTTTTCCGTTCTCTTGCACTGAATAACAATTAAGCAGATGATCTGTCGCACCGATTGGTGCTGTAATTATGCCGTCTATGGGCCGAGGCGTTTTGCCCGTTAGCGCCCAATAAATGCGGCAAAATTGATCCGTATGAAGTAGCTGCTGTAATTTTTCATGTGCCTCAGCTGATTTTGCCAACACAAGAAGTCCACTGGTCCCCTTGTCCAGCCGATTTACCGGACGAAATGCATAGCGTTCTCCACATTTTTTCATATGCCAAACAAAGCGATTTCCCAATGTATCTGCGTAATGCCCGGGACCGGGATACATCGCTAATCCTGCCGGTTTATCGATCACTATAAGCCAAGGATCCTCATACACGATGTCGAGTTCGCCTTGTGTAGCAACAAAATCGCTTTCTTCCAATTCCGGCAATGTTAATCGCAAAGTCTGCCCCTGTCGTACGATTTGCGCTGTATTGACCCGCTTTCCATCCAGCAAAATTCCATCTAAGCGAAATTTTGCCCGTTTGATGCGGGTATTTGACATTTTCATCTCCTGACGAAGCACTGTGTCTACCCGACACTGATCCAGTTCTTCAGGGACAACAACTTCAAATATTCGCATTTAAATTTGTCCTGCCAATCGAAGCTTCAACAGCGTAAGCGCAATCATTTTACAATGGTCAAACGCAATGCCATCCGCCTGGTAATCTCCTACCAGATATTCTTTTCCCCAAATGCCACATTGTTCTTTTATATTTACCTGTGCCGTAAGGGTATCCCCTTCTCCGATTAACATCATTTCGATGCGATCTCCACAAATCCTGTAATCCACCGTAAACCATCCGCTGTCCGCTGCATCATCATCTGCCTGAACCGCCAATGCACTGCGAGGCGCAATCGCCGCATACGCGCAGGACATCGTCCAGTCCCGTGGATCTCTTCCCGGCCCGCTAAAAAGACCAATCTCTGTAAGTGTCAATCCTTTAACGTGCGTTTCCTCTTGCAATTCCCTTGCAGCCGCGTCAATGGTGAATTCATATGGTTCGACAAAGCCGCCCGGCAAGGCCCAACATTGCAAAAAAGGGTGATTCCCCCGACGGATCATCAGAAGCTCTGGTTTTTCTTTTTCCAGAGAAAAAATCAACAGGTCTACGGTCACACTTGGATGGGGATAATCCTTCGGATGATAATCGGCAAGAAACTCATCCAACGTTTGTCCCTGCTTATTTCTCAGTTTTTTGTAATCCATAACTACACCTCATTTTCCTACCGCATATCTTGCGCAAAGGTCGAAAACCGTCTATAATCATTTTAACCTAAAAAGGGGGTTGTTGAGTGGTATGCATGACGAGCTAACACGTGAAGATATTCAACAAATGCAGGCAGAACTGACCAGACGCCGTACAGTAGAATTCCCAAAACTGATCGATGCAGTGAAAGAAGCACGCGCGTTTGGCGATTTGAGTGAGAATTTCGAATATAAAGCAGCGAAGGCAGAGTTAAATCGATGCAAACGACGCATTCGCTATTTGGAAAATATGATTAAATCTGCCGTGGTGATTGAAGATCAGTCTGATAAAAGCGAAATCGGCTTATTTGATAAAGTAACGGTTCGTATGGAAGGAACAGAACAAACCATGGTATTTCAAATGGTTACAGCCATGCGAGCCGACGCACTAAAAGGGCTTATTACGAGAGAATCACCTGTGGGGCAAGCAATTGCCGGTCGACATGCCGGTGAAACTGTTACTGTGCATGTAAGCAGTGATTTCAGTTATCAGCTTGAAATTTTATCTATTGAAAAACAGGAAGATGACGGGAGCATTCCTATTTCATCTTATTAATCGCCTAATTCCAGCTAAAGCACTCTTCTATCTATGAAGAGTGCTTTTTTCTGCGCTTACAATAGTTACTCCGGTTATAGCAATTCAAAAGATGAAAAAAGATCTCCAGAAACATCTGTAATAGAATCCATCGGTATCCTTTTCCCGTTTTGCAGAATAATCATTCGCTCAAAGCGCTTTATCTGGACAACTCTGCCAGTTGTCGTCCGATATGCCCCACCTGCTTTTCTTTTATCTGGTTCAAAAAAGGTAATGGTAACTTCCGGCTGACGATCAATGGCATTCACTATAATCTGAAACTTTAAATTTAATGTCCTCAGCGCGTCTTCATCCAGTTCTATTTTCTCCTCAGTCACGCGGTTGATCTCTTGGATTGCTTCTTCATAACCGCGGAGTGCGGCAAAAGGAGCAAATTGCGCTGCACGATCGGACATTGGCATCTGTGGACGCGTTTTGGATACGTGGTGCGGTAACCCTATAATATCGTCGTACTTGCCTTTCGATTCCATTCAATTCACCGTCCCCCTCCTAATGAGGATGAGATCAAGCCCAAATTATTTACATCTATTCTTTGCCTGTTTCATGGACAGGGAAATACGTTTTTTCTTAACATCCACATCCAGAACAACTACTTTTACAACGTCACCAACCTTAACCACTTGGGACGGGTGTTTCAGATATTGGTCACAAATTTGAGAAATATGCACCAATCCATCCTGATGAACGCCAATATCTACAAATACACCAAAATCAATCACATTACGAACAGTTCCGGATAACTCCATGCCAGGTTTAAGATCTTTCAGTTCCATTACATCTGTGCGTAAAATAGGTGCCGGCAACTCATCTCTGGGATCCCGACCCGGTTTCAGCAGTTCTTTTGCAACATCTTGTAGCGTAAGCATTCCGGCTCCGCAGAATTGTTCTGCTTTTTCTGCTCCGACCTGTTCTAACCGCTGCATCAGTGCGTCAATATGCCCCTCCGATACATCCTCCAGAGTATACCCACATAATGTAAGCAATTTTTCTGCCGCATCATAGGACTCCGGATGAACTGCTGTGCGGTCCAATACAAAATTACTCTCCGGAACACGCAGAAAACCAGCACTCTGCTGAAATGCTTTTGGTCCCAGTTTAGGTACCTTACGCAGTTGCTTTCGGCTGGAAAAAGCACCATTTTCCTCTCGATATGCAACAATGTTCTTCGCCGTTGTGGCATTTAGGCCGGAAATACGGTTCAGCAAACTGACCGATGCCGTATTTACATCCACACCAACTGCGTTCACGCAGTCCTCAACTACACCGGACAGCGCTGCATCTAACTGTGCCTGCGGCATGTCATGCTGATATTGTCCCACACCGATTGCCTTCGGATCTATTTTCACCAACTCTGCCAAAGGATCCTGCAATCTGCGAGCTATAGATACCGCACTGCGGAGATTGACGTCAAATTGGGGAAACTCCTCGGCCGCCAACTTAGAGGCAGAATAAACCGAAGCGCCTGCCTCATTAACAATTGCATAACTCACCGGCATATCCACCTGATGAATCAGCTCCACCGTCATTTGCTCTGTTTCTCGAGATGCAGTGCCATTGCCAATCGCAATGTGTTCCACATGATCTTTATGAATTAGTTGGCTCAATACGCTGATTGCTTCCTTTTTTCTCTTTTCACCGAAGGTAGGATAGACAACTGCAGTATCCAACACCTTTCCCGTTCCATCAACAACCGCTACCTTGCATCCGTTGCGATAGCCGGGGTCCAACCCCATTGTTACCTTGCCTTTTACTGGAGGCTGCATTAACAAAGGTTTTAAATTCAACCCAAAATTGTGAATGGCTCCTTCTGAAGCGATCTCTGTTAGCTGACCTCTGATCTCCCGCTCAATTGAAGGAAAGATAAGACGGTCATAGCTGTCTTCTGCCGCTGTTCGAACAAATGCAGTTGTCGGAGAGTTCTCGCGCAATGCATGATTAAATACAATCCGCATTGCCAGGTCTCGATCTAACTCCAGACAAACCTTCAGAAATCCTTCTTTTTCTCCGCGATTAATGGCCAGAACCTGATGTCCCTGAATACGGCTGATCTCTCTGTGAAAGGCATAGTAAAGAGAATAAACAGAATCTTCTTCCGTTGCCCCACGTACTGTCAACCAACCCTTGCTCTGCACCAGAGAACGTAGGCTTTTGCGAATGGAAGCATCTTCTGAAATCACTTCTGCCAAAATATCTGACGCGCCCTGTAATGCATCTTCTATTGTTTCAACGCCTAGGTCGGAATTTATAAAATCAGATGCTAACGCTTCTGGAGATGGGCTCTGTTTTGCCTGAAGGAACAATTTTGCCGCCAACGGCTCCAGCCCTTTCTCTTTTGCCGCTGTTGCACGCGTGCGACGTTTTTGCTTAAACGGGCGATACACATCTTCCACTTCTGCCAGTGTTTTTGTATTGTAAATTGCGTCTTCCAGCGCAGGTGTTAACTTTCCCTGAGCCTCTATGCTTCGCTTCACTTCCTCGCGCCGTTGCTCCAAATTGCGGAGATAATTCAGACGTTCTTCTAATTTACGCAATGCAGTGTCATCCATCGCTCCATGCATTTCCTTGCGGTAGCGAGCAATGAAGGGAATTGTATTCCCTTCATCTAACAATCGAATGACATTCTGAACATGTTCCAGCTTCTGTCCTAACTCCTCGGCTAGGATCTGTTCCAGCTTTTGCATTTACATAACTCCTTTATTTTACTTAATCTACAACAATATCTGCAAAATTCCCTCGAACCAGATCGCATAAAGCCTGTGGCTGCAGCAACACCTGCGCTCCGATTTTTCCTGCAGACACGGCAATCGTCTCCTGCGACAAGGCAGAGGAGTGGAAGACTGTTGAAAATGCCTTCTTCATGCCGATCGGAGAGCAACCGCCTCGCACATAGCCCGTTAACGGAAGAAGCTCCTTCACATGAAGCATCGCTACAGATTTTTCTCCGGCTGCCTTTGCTGCCTTCTTTAAATCTAGCTCCTCCGCAACCGGAATAACAAATACATGATAGGTGCCTGAGGCTCCTTTTGTCACGAGCGTCTTAAATACACTGGCAGGATCTTGTCCCAAAGATCGCGCTACGGTTACTCCATCTACCGCCTCGTCTCCGTGAGCATAATAACAGGCTTCATAGGGGATTTTTTTCTGATCCAGAATCCTCATCACGTTCGTCTTTTGTTCCTTCATCGCCACTACCTTCTTAGTACTCAGTATCATAAATTTAAGTATAGCACAAAAAGAATTTTGGTACAAAACCTTTCTGGATTACTGTTAACAAATTACGGGAAATTGCGAAAAAATCGCAATTCCCCGTAATAGTATTTTATAAGCTTCTTGATATAAAGATATCAGCACTCCACGCCAATCAGCAGTGAGCCTTGTTCCGCATAGAAACTGCACAATGCACGTGTCTCCTGAACTCGAATATCTACTTTTCCAAATGTCTGGCGAATCTGCTGCACCAAAGCAAGTGCTTCTTCCTCATTTTGATTATGTGCAACCAGAATACGTCCTCCTGCGTATCCCAGTTCCTTCATATGATCAATAAGACTCAGCATGCTCTGCCTTTTACCCCGGCATTTCTCCAGCACTTCAAGATCTCCTCGCGTATTGGCTTTTCCAATCGCTCTAATACCCATGACGCCGACTCCCATTGCTTTGTTTTGTCCCGTGCGGCCATTGCATGCACAGTGCTGCATTCGATCCAGCGAAAACAGCAATCTTGTTCGTCTTCGATAGCGCAAAATAGAACGATAGATATATTCCACTGGCATCTCCTTTAGAATAAGCTCCCTCAAGCGTTCAATAATCAGCGTCATCTCCGGTCCAATTGATAAACTATCGATCAAATAAACCTTTTTCCCCGGATTTTCTGCTTCAAAGTGCTGTTTTGCTGCTCGGCAAGCAGAACAGCTGCCTGACAGAGCACTTGTCATTGTAACGCAGAAAACGGTCTCTGCGTTTCCGAACGCATTCAGCCATTCGCCAACACTGGGACAAGAAGTGGTCGGACAGTTTGGACTTTTGTCAATCTCTGCAGACAACTTTTTCAGGTCAACACTTGCATCATCCAAAAAAGTCTGATCTCCGACTATAACCTTCAACGGCACAGATACAAAATCAGCATTTTCGAGTGTCAGCAAATCAGATGAGGAATCAGCAACAATTCGTATCGACATTTTATTCCCTCCTGTTAAAACTGATTATCGGTTTTTCAATAACCCTTTATGTGGATATAGTATCTTATATTAGTGATCTTGTCAAGAGTTTTCAAAAAACCGATTGCATATTTTCTGAAAACGTGTTATAGTGTGTTTATCTTCTTATAAAGGAGGAATTTCTGTGACGCTAAATCTGGAGAATTTTCATCTGCCAACCTATCGAGAAATACCAACGGTGGGACTATATTTGGAGCAAACTGTGCGTTATATCAATGAATGCCTACACCCATTGGGATGTATTGAAGTCACAAGCTCCATGATAAGTAATTATATAAAAAAGGGCTATGTCCCCCGACCAATCAAAAAGCAATATAATGCTGAGCTAATTGCTGACCTGATATTTATCGTGATTGTCAAACAAGTACTTTCGATGGAGAACATCGGAAAATTGCTACAGCGTCAAAAAGATCTTGCCTCAACGGAAAGAACTTATGATTATTTTTGCCAGGAATTTGAACAAATTCTTGTGGCTACTTTTGAAATGAGATTGCCTGTACGAGATATAGCGCCAGATGCGTCTATTGAAATCCGCATTCTGCGCAGCGCGGTAATTTCCACTGCACATATTATCTATTTAAGTCACTGTTTCGATGAAGCAGTATTTAATAAATCTGAGGAGAATGAAGAATGAACACACTGACACTTCTTGTCACTTACACCGCACTACCCGGTCAAAGAGAAGCATTCTTGGAAACGGTAAACGAGAGCAACCTACCAACAC
>CAVLAO010000036.1:11740-16202 GCA_963660915.1 Bacteroides sp. CAG:927
AACACAAGTCCGCAAGGAAAACGGTTGCCTTCAATATGATTATTTTTGCTCTGCAGATCGACCGGATGAAATTTTGCTTGTGGAGCGTTGGGCAAGTCCAACTTTACAAAAACTGCATCTGGCAAAGCCCCATATGTTACCCCTAATCGGACTTAAGAAAAAATATATCCTATCTACCGAAGTTGTGCGTTTTGAATGAACTGTCTACATATGATATAAGCCCTCTCTGATGCATTAAATCAGAGAGGGCTTTGTTCTTTTAATTCAGGAAATCTTTCAATTTTTTTGAGCGGCTTGGGTGACGAAGTTTCCGCAGTGCTTTTGCTTCGATCTGACGAATACGCTCACGGGTAACGTGGAACTCTTTGCCGACTTCCTCCAACGTGCGCGTTCTACCGTCCTCAATACCAAAACGAAGCTTCAGCACTTTCTCTTCTCTCGGTGTCAGCGTGGACAGCACTTCCACCAACTGCTCTTTCAACAAGGTATAGGATGCGACCTCTGACGGCTCAGAGGCATCTTCATCTTGAATGAAATCACCTAAATGGGAATCCTCTTCCTCACCAATTGGCGTTTCAAGGCTAACCGGCTCCTGAGCAATTTTCAGGATTTCCCGTACTTTATCCACGTCCATTCCCATCTCTTCGGCGATTTCCTCCGGTGTGGGATCATGCCCCAGTTCCTGCAGCAATTGACGTGAAACACGAATCACCTTGTTGATCGTCTCCACCATGTGCACCGGAATACGAATTGTACGGGCCTGGTCGGCAATGGCGCGAGTAATTGCCTGACGAATCCACCAGGTGGCATAGGTTGAAAATTTATAACCCTTTGTAAAATCAAACTTTTCAACTGCCTTGATCAGTCCCAGATTGCCCTCCTGAATCAGGTCAAGGAACATCATACCGCGGCCTGTATACCGCTTTGCAATCGATACCACAAGGCGAAGGTTTGCTTCCGACAATCTCTGCTTGCTCCGTTCACCCTTGGAAATAATCTTTTTCAGCTCACTTCTTACTTCCTCCGGAATTTCCTCCCCAGATGCCTCCAGCTCCTCCAGTTGAGCTTTGGCTTCTACTCCGGCAGCAATTTCTTTTGCCAATGCGACTTCTTCGTCCGGGCTCAGCAGATTAAACTTACCAATCTCCTTCAAATACATGCGGACAGGATCATCAATACCGAAAGAATCCACCAACGTGTTTGGATCAACGATCTCTTCCTCCGGGATTTCATCAATCACTTCATCTGTAGGCTCAACCACGTCAGTCAGATCTTCATCTGTCACTAATTCAATACCCAGATTTGCTGCAATATCGTAGAATAGATCCGACTGCTCATTGTCTAAGTCCAACTTATCTAATTCCACCATTTCCGTACTGGTCAGTTTATTCTTCTTTTTCGCTCTTTCCAGAATTTCATTGAGCTTGTCGCTATTGGGCTGTCCATCCGGAAAACGCGTCAGTCCTTCCTTATCCTTCTTACTGATTTCCTTCTTTTCGCTCATACTTCCGATCCTCCATTGTTTCGTTTACTGTTTCTGAAACGCATCAGTGCTTGATCATCTGATGCAGAACGCTGGCGCTGGATTGCTTTTTTATAGTCCTCAATTGCCTGTTCACTATTCGAAACGGTTTCCGGTTTGTTCTGAATTCTTGCCAGAAGTGACATCTCTTCTGCCGATAACTGCGCAGACAGCGCAGCAGTTGTCACCGGCTGACCGTTTTCCCAACCACTTTTTAGTATACCATAAATCTTACCCAAAGTGGGAGAAGTAAAACTTTCGGAAGTAAGGGAACCTACATAGTGAAATAAGCTGTCATCCCGCAACAACAAACGGATTACACCTTCCTCTGCAAGAGCAGACGGAACGTTTTGATAGCGCAACGAACGCTCCGGCGGCTGTGCTTCAGTCACAGGTGTCATAGCGCGCCGTTCTTCTGCCTTGCGGCGTTTCCAGTACCGCTGTTTTCGCAACTGTTTAATTTCTTCTGCCATAGTTTCCGTGGTAATCCCTGCCGCATTTGCAGCCTTATTCCCATAGATCTCCCGTTCTACCGGACTATCCAAACTGGCAATCAGCTTTGCTGCCTCCCGCAGATACGCAGCCTTTTCATCGATCTGTGTAAAATCAAATTTACTCTTTACCAGATTAAGTTGATATTCCATGTGATTTGCCGATTCCTCAAGAAGAGCAGAAAACGCCTCAGCACCAAATGCTTTAATATACTCGTCCGGATCCTTAGCGCCTGTCACCCGAAGCACACGTACGTTAACACCGGTTCTTTCCAGCAGTCCTATCGCACGCTGTGCTGCGTTAATTCCAGCTTGATCGCCATCATAAGAGATAACAACCTCTTTTGTATAATTCGCCAGTAATTTGGCGTGGTCTTCTGTCAATGAAGTTCCTAAGGACGCCACCGCGCAATCAAATCCTGCCTGATGCAGAGCAATCGTATCCATATATCCCTCTGTAAGGATAATCCTCCCCTGCTTGCTTTTTTTTGCTAAATTCAGTGCAAAGAGATTGCGACTTTTATTAAACACAAGTGTATCCGGGGAATTCAAATATTTCGGTTTGCTGTCGTCCAGAACACGCCCGCCAAATCCGATCACACTGCCTCGCACATCGATAATAGGGAACATAACACGATGGCGAAACCGATCATAGATTCGGCCGTTTTTGCTTTTTACTGCAAGTCCCGCCTCCAACAGATCCGCTTTATCATATCCCAACTCTGCCATTGCCTGAATCAGATTATCCCAACCTTCCGGCGCATATCCCAAACCAAAGTTGGTTACCGTTCTGGCAGATAAACCGCGCGCATGAAAATAAGCTGTTCCCTGTGATGCAGCAGATGACTTCAACTGTGAATGAAACCATCGTGCCGCCTCCTTATTCAGAGAAAGGAGCTTTTCGCGTTTCTTTCGGGTACTTCCATCACCGGAAGGGGTCTCCGGCATTTCCATGCCATTGCGCTTTGCCAATTCCTCTACTGCATCCACAAAGCCAAGATCTTCAATTTCCATGATGAAGTTAATTGCTCCGCCACCCTTGTGGCACCCAAAGCAATAGTACATCTGCCGTTCCGGACTGACGGTAAAAGACCCCGTGCGCTCGTTATGGAAGGGACACAGTCCAACATAACGACTGCCTTGCTTCTTGAGGGAAACATAGGAAGACACAAGATCAACCAAGTCCGTTCTTCGATTTAATTCATCTAAAAATTCCTGTGGAATCGGCATTCTTACGCTCCCTTCCATGCCAAAAATAACCGCCAGAAACACTCACTTCACAGTCCATGCTGCAGGAAGAAACAGCTCTCTGTATTTCTCCACTGCATAGGAATCTGTCATTCCAGCAATATAATCCGCTACTGCTCGCAACTCCCCTTCTTGCTCCAGAATATACTGATATTCCTCCGGCAACTCCTCCGGATGGGCAGCATAATGCTCAAACATCCGGAGCAGCATATCCTGCGCTTTGCTTTCCTCCCCCTTTGCGACAGGGTTACGGTATACGGCCTCAAACATAAACGTGCGCAAATCGCTCATTGCCTTTCCTACGCGATCGCTCTGACAAATTGTCTCTGCCCCGTCACTGGCCAGAATCACATCCGTTGTCAGCGTATCGATACGATCAGAGTAGGTAAATCCAAGAATTTCCTGCAACCCAGCCGGAATATCCAGCGGATATATCACGCCGCCACGAATTGCATCATCAATGTCCGCATTCAAATACGCGATCCGATCTGCCAGTCGGAGAATCCGCCCTTCCATGGTTTCTGCCTGCTCATCGCCAGTGTGGCATACGATACCACGCCGGACTTCATAAGTCAAGTTTAGCCCATTACCGTCCTTCTCCAACTTATCCACTACTCGGAGTGACTGAACATTGTGATGAAATCCACCTGGCAAGACCTGATCAAGAATTCGCTCTCCAGCATGCCCAAA
Organism: Bacteroides sp. CAG:927; assembly: GCA_963660915.1. Taxonomy (GTDB): domain Bacteria; phylum Bacillota; class Clostridia; order Oscillospirales; family Oscillospiraceae; genus UMGS1766. Next base: position 15,692 of record CAVLAO010000036.1, read on the forward strand.
CGGAGTATGACCTAAGTCATGTCCTAATGCCGCAGCTTCCGTCAAATCCTCATTTAACCCAAGACCTCTGGCAATCGTACGGGCAATACGATCTACTTCCAGTGTGTGCGTCATGCGCGTGCGATAATGATCTCCTTCCGGGCGCAAGAACACCTGCGTCTTATGCTTCAGCCGACGAAATGCCTTACAGTGAATGATTCGGTCAATATCCCGTTGAAAACAAGTACGAAGAGGATCTTCCTCTTCTTCTCTCATTCGTCCACGGGAATCGATTGCACGACACGCCTGCGGCGACAGAACTAATACTTCGTTCTGTTCCGTTTTCTGCCGATAATTCAAAGAGAGCTCCTCCTTTTCGCACAGCACACTTTCCCTCTTATAATAGTTATACTATTTGAAAAATAAAAATCCTCTTTTTTGAAAAAATTTTTTGAATTTAATTTGTTAAGGAACATCTCGTATTAACACCGTATTGCAGCACCTTCTATTACAAGGAAATCCTTCCATCTTT
>CAVLAO010000037.1:0-15758 GCA_963660915.1 Bacteroides sp. CAG:927
ACCTGTGCGGGGTCGGTCTCGGAGGTGAGGATCACCTGCCGGGCACCATTGGAGTCTGTGACGTAGGTCAGCCGCAGATTCGCAGCGGTCACACTGAGTGTAGCCACAAGGCACACGACCATGACACAGAACGCCAGCACACGGGGGGAGACTGCCTGTTTGCAGGCAGACAATGCTTTCTTTACTTTTACGGAAGCGATACGAGACAACTCCTCTCTTCTCAAAATCTGGCTGCGGCCGCAGGCATCAGGGTAAAAAATGCTCCGGCCGCCCGGACTGCAGAGCCGCAGAAACTGCCGGGCCCCACAATCAAATACGATGCCCTATTTTTGGTAAAATCGAGCATCGTATTACAATTTGGATTCCATGCGGAATGGCTTTTTCATTCCTCACCGGCCGGGCCCCATCTGCCCGCGCCGCGCCGTGCAAAGGACGGCATTTCACTTCATCCAGATAAATTTTAGACGCTGCAACGTTTGTTGAGCGGGTCTTATTTTACCAGCATAGCGCTCATTTGTCAAATCAGGGTCACTACTTCGTTAGTTTCTTGACGTTCTTTTTTTGTGCAACTTTAACAGTGTTTTCTCCAAAAAATTGTTTTTTAGGTTATTTCCTTATGATTTTTCTCATTTTTTCCTGCATGTTTCGTTCACGAATTTTTAACATTTATTTTGGATTTTTTATACCGAAAACTGCACTTTTCACCCGCTTTGCAGCGCCAACAAGATGCCCAAAATCGCAGGTTTTCGGCACAAAACCCACCTGCAAAACCCGGCGTTTTCGCGCACGGAAATGTGCATGAATTTCTCCCGAAAAATGCAGTCCGGCAAAATGCCGAACCCCAGAAATGCTTCAAGAAAAAGTACGCACTCGCCACAGAATGATACCGGCTGTACAATCGAGAAAAAAGCAGAAAGGAAGGTTTTGCATGGAAATCCAAATCATTCAAAAGCAGTGCGGCGGCACCGAGTTTGCTGCCCGGCCCCACCGCCTGCACCTGGGTGCCCAGAACGCCGCCGGGGTGGACGAGCTGCAGTTTTCTCTGCCGGAAGCGTGGGTCGGATGCACCGTTGCGCTGTATCTGCGGCGCAGTGACGGCACCTTGCTGGCCCCGGTGCCGCTGGACGAAAACGACCGGGTCACCGTGGACCGGCGGCTCACCGGAAGCACCGGCGGGCAGTGGATGCTGGCGGCTGTCACCGACGCAGGCTACACCGCCTACACCCGCCCCGGCAGCTACGACACCTACGCCATCCTGCCCACCGACGGCGGCACGGAGGAACTGCCGCCCTCGCTGTATGAGCAGTTCGTGGCGCGGGTGCTGGAAAGTGCCAGCAGCGCCGCCTCTGCGGCCCAGAAAGCAGCCCTGAACGCATCCAGCACGGCCACCAATGCAGCAAACGCTCAATCCGCCGCCCAGCGCGCCAGCAACGACAGCGCCAAGGCATCGCAGGCAGCGGCCCGGGCCGAGGCCGCTGCCGAACGGGCGGAAGAGCTGGCCCCGGAGGGCGGCCAGGTGCTCAGCGTGAACGGCAAAGTGGGCGTCGTGCAGCTGGCCGCGCAGGACGTGAGCGCTGTGCCCCGCCCCGCAGCCCCGGTGGCCGGCCAACTGCTGCGCATCCTCAGCGTGGACCCCAACACCGGGGCCATCCTCACGGACACCGCTGCGCAGCCGGATCTTTCACCCTATGTGCGCAGCAGCACGGTGCCCACGGCATCTGCCGCCGGTGCCGTGAAGGTGAACTCCGCCTACGGCATCAATGTGCGCACCGACGGCACCCTGACCACCGTTCCCGCCACGAAGACCCAGCTGAACGCCATGACCGAAGCATCGGCACCGCTGACCCCCGCCCTGCTGCCCTACGGCGTGAAAAAGGCCCTGACCTCTGCGGCCTCGTCTGCGGGGTGGACAGCCGCCGAAAAGACGACCGCCCTGAGCACCCTCGGGGTCAGCCTCTCTTCCTATTATACTAAGGAAGACGTGAACACCCTGCTCTCGGCCCCCAGCCTTGCCGCGTTTCCTGTGGGCAGCATCTACCAGAGCACCAGCTCCACCAGCCCGGCTTCGCTGTTCGGCGGCACATGGGAAGAGATCGCATCCGAGCGCGTGCTGATGGGCCGCAGCAGCACCCACAAGGCCGGCACCACCCTGGCCGCAGGCCTGCCGAACATCGCAGGCACCTTCACGGCCCTGCAGCGGTACTACCAGCAGGGCCGGCCCGTCGAGACGGTCTATTTCGCTCCCACCGGCGCTTTCAATTACACCGAAGGAACTCACGTCATCAAGCAGGGCGACAACTCCACCGGCAACCTCAACAAAAACTTCGATTACACATTCGACGCGTCCCGCAGCTCTTCTGTTTACGGCAAGAGCACCACGGTGCAGCCCGCCGCCTACTATGTGTACATCTGGCACCGCATTGCGTAACGAAACGAAAGGAGTGAGAGCATGAAGATCATTGACGAGACCGGCGCAGTCGTCGAATCCCCGGACCTGACGCTGGGCTGGCTGCAGAGCAGCACCGAAGAAGTGGAGCACCCGGCCGTGGAAGCCGTGCCGGAACTGAGCCACTATGAGACTGTGGCCGAATACCCCAGCGGCGGCAAAGACGTGAAAAAGGTCATCGACCGGCCCGGCGTGGAGGGCCGGGAAGCCTGGGTGGAGCAGGTGCCCATCCGGCGCTACATCCGCTACACCGCCGAAGAGCTGGCCGCACAGGAAGCCGAACGCGAAGAAGCCGAAGCCCGGGCCCAGCTGCCCCAGACTGTGGCCGACCTGACCCAGCAGCTCACCGACCTGCAGCTTGCCCTGTGCGAGCTGTATGAAGGAGGTGAAGCCTGATGGCAAAAGTGTACGCAGCCCTCGTCCGCAAGGGGCTGAAAACGCTGGAAGACGTGCCCGAAAAGCTGCGGGACGCCGTGGCGGCTCTGCTGCAGGAGGCACCCCATGCTTGAGGCCTATTCCCTCGCCCGGGACGGCTCCACCCGCCTGAGCAAAAACTTCACGGTGAAGGAATTCGCCTGCCGCGACGGCACCGACCCCGTTTTCATCGATTCGGAGCTGGTGCGCGTGCTGCAGGACATCCGGGAGCACTTCGGCAGGCCGGTGACCATCAGCAGCGGCTTCCGCACGGCGGCCCACAACAAGGCCGTGGGCGGCGCAGCCTACAGCCAGCACCAGTACGGCCGGGCGGCGGACATCCGCGTGGCCGGGGTGAGCACCGAAGCGCTGGCCGCCTACGCCGAGACCCTGCTGCCGGACACCGGCGGCATCGGGCGCTACCCGGCCAAAGGCTTCGTGCATGTGGACGTGCGCCGGAGCAAAAGCCGGTGGACAGGCTGAAGGAGGTGAGCGCCATGGAAACGATCCTGTCCGCCCTCATTGCCGGAACCGTGACCCTCATTGGCGTGCTGATCGCCAACGGCCGCAGCCAGGCCGTGACAGACACCCGGCTGGAAGAGCTGACCCGCGAGGTGCGGGAACACAACAACTTCGCCCGCCGGGTGCCGATTTTGGAAGAACAGATGAAGGTGGCCAACCACCGCATCGCTGATCTGGAAGCAAACGAAAAAGAAAGGAACTGAATTATGAACTTTGGCAAAATTTCCGCCGCAACCATCGCCCGCACCGCCTGCCTGCTGCTGGCTTTGACCAATCAGGTGCTGAGTGCGCTGGGCAAGCCCGTGCTGCCCATTGAGAGCCAGACCGTGGAGCAGCTGGTCACCGCCGGCATCACCACCGTGGCCGCGCTGATCGCATGGTGGAACAACAACAGTTTCACCTCCGCAGCCATTCAGGCAGACGCCGAATACACCCGCCTGAAACAGAAAAACACCTGATTTTGGCGCAAAAGTACGACTTTCCCGCCCTGCGCCAGCCCTGCCCCGAGAGACCGTTCTTCGGCCCTCCCGGGGCTTTTTTGGCGTCGTGAACAGTCGATTCACGCCGTTTTGAGGGCGATTCACGCATTTTCGGATGACAATTTCCGGAAAATTTTGTATACTGCTGGCAGAAAATAAAGGGGGAGAGTTTCATGGATAATTCGCCCATCCGCAACACAAATGCAACACACCCGCACACGTCCGCAACAAGTGCAACAATTCCTGCAGCATTTCCTTGTAATTTGTGACAAATCGGAACCGTTCCGGTTTGGTCATTCCTCAGAATTTTACGTCTCGACACGTTTTCCCTTGACAGTCAAAGGCAGAAAATGGTATAAATGAAGTGACGTAAGAGTCCCGCCGATACAGTCCTGTTTATGGGGCTTGCACCCTCCGGGTGATATGAAAGGAGTCTGTGAATCATGACAAACAAAAAGTTCAAGATTGCGGCCATGTCTATGGCACTCACGGCCTGTGTTGCCGCCCAGCCTCTGATGGCAAATGCGGCCGACACCGACGAGGTGAAGGAACCCGTTTCCAACGCCAACGAAAACGAAGCCGAGGGTTCTGCTGTTGCGGAAGAGCCCTCTGCTGCTGATGCGCCTGTTGTGGAAGAGACCAAGGGCGAAGAGTCCGGCGAGGGCGAAGAGTCCGGCGAGGGCGAGGAGTCCGGCAAGGGCGAGGAGTCCGGCGAGGGCGAAGAGTCCGGCGAGGGCGAGGAGTCCGGCAAGGGCGAAGAGTCCGGCAAGAGCGAAGAGTCCGGCGAGGGCGAGGAGTCCGGCGAGGGCGAAGAGTCCGGCAAGAGCGAAGAGTCCGGCGAGGGCGAAGAGTCCGGCAAGGACGAAGAGTCCGGCAAGGACGAAGAGTCCGGCAAGGACGAAGAGTCCGGCGAAAACGAGGCCGACGAGAAGAAGGATTCCGCTTTCGGCCCCGGCGTTAAGACCGATGACGTAGATATCAAATACGATCACGATAACCCCAAGCACAACGACGACGGCACCACCATTACCGGCCCCGTCACCAAAAAGGACGAGACTGAGCCCATCGGCAAGGCCGATAAGACCGATAAGGACAACAACGACACTACCACCACAGTCACCCCGGGCAAGGAGAAGAAGGACGAAGACGGCAACACCGTCATCCCTGTCACCAAGACGGAGACCACCACCGGCGAGGGCAACGCCGAATCCACCACTAAGGTCGATAAGACTGAGACCGGCGACAAGAAGACCGGCGGTGAGATCGATCTTGACAAGGAACTGGACAAAGATAAGGGCAAGCTGACCTGGGACATCTCCCCCGTTGACAAAGATGGCAACCAGAACACCATTGGCGGCTACGATGTGGACAAGGTCACCACCAGCGAAGACGGCAACAGCAAGGAGATCACCCTGAAAAAGCACAAAGACAACGGCGTGAAACATGACATGTCCGACGAGGACATCTCCAAGCTGCTGGATGGTGCCCAAAAGAGTGCGGACGGCAAGACCTACACCAAGACCGAGACCTATAAGGACGCGGACGGCAACACTGTCACCCGCACCACCATCTATGAAGTCACCGGCAAGTCTGTGTCTTCCACCACTGACACCACCCTGATCATCAAGATGGAGAAGGGTGAAGTCAAGGACAATCACGAAGACGTGAGCACCACTCCCGTTCTGCCGGATATCGATATCACGGATCAGAACAAGAAGACGATCACTGCAGCTGAGCTGGAAAAACTGCTCAAGGACAAGACGCCGACGGATGGCAAATATGAATTTGATGAGGGTGGAAAGCACTATGTCATCAAAGAGACTACCACCGACGGCGAAAAGCTTACCAACGAAGAGGTTTACAATCGCCTGGAAGAGAAGGGCTTAAAAGATTATACCTACAAAGACGGCAAGCTTTACTACAAAGGCAATGAGCTGACCGATGTGCAGATCAATGCCATCCACAAGACCCTGAGCTATGATGTAACCATCACCGAAGAGACCAAGAAAAACGATCAGAAGGATACAGCCGACAGCGACATCGAAAAGATGAAAGAAAAGGCCAAGCTGAACGCCATCAAGAACGCTCTGACGGAAGCCGCTAAAAAGGCCGGTGTTGAGAATAGCGCTGAGTTCAAAAAAGCGCTGGAGGGTGTCAACGATCCCAATAAGAAGGGCTCTATCTCTTTTAAGGTAAACGGTGTGGAGTACACCTTCAACTATGATGCTGCTACGGATAATACTACCTCCACCGACAGTAAAGACACTACGGTTGGCGGCAAAGACGCTGAGGATGTCAAGGACAACACCGTTACCGGCACTGCCTTTGTGACAGGCGGAAGCAAGAGCTGGAACGACAGTCAGGATGTCATCGGCAGCGAATACAATGAGCTGCTGGATTCTATTAAAAAGGATTCCAACGCCAAATACGACCGCGACAACGATGGCCGTATCACCAGCGTCACTCTCAGTGACGGCACGGTTTACGAGTTCACCTATTCGCCCGTTGATTCTGACAAATTGACTGCTGCAGAAAAGGATGCCCTGATTGAAAAAGCCAAGGCGGCAGGTCTGAGCGATGATGAGATTGAAAAGCTTGTCTTTAGCAGTGATCTGACTTCTGTCACATGGACCAAGACCACAACCACGACCAAGACTGATAACTCTGCAAATGGCACTGAGGTCAGGAAAGATGATACGAATAACCAGATCGTCGAGAAAAAGGACGAGAAGGGCAATATCACTTACGACATCACGGTGAACGGTAAAACGTATACAGGTCTCACGAAATCGGCCGATGGCAAGTCCTATACCAAGACCGAGGGTTCGACGACGACCACCATCGCCGTTGATAAGACTGCAAAGCTGACGGATGATAAGGATATCAGAGACCTTCTGGCAAAGAAGTACACTGATATTCCGGGGGACATCACTCTTGATAAAATCAATCACACCGCCACTTGGAAGGACAAGGACGGCAATGACGTCACGGTCACCTATGACGATTATGTGCTGAATTTGTCTGTCAGCACGTCCGAGACGAGCAGCGCTAACAAGCCGACTCTTGATGCTCTTGTTGAGGTGGTAAAGGGTAAGATGGGCGAGCTCAATAAGGATGACCAGCTCATTCTGACCGGCAAGGACGGCAAAAAGTTCACCATCACCTGCACTGGTAAAAATAAGTATAACCTGAGCGGCGATGGTATCAAAGAAACGGTCGGCAACCTTGCTAAGATTGAGGAGACACTCAAGGAGAGTCTCGGCCAAATCACTTCCGACTATATCAACTACGGCGACCTGTCGCCTGAGGATATCTGGAACCTGCTCGATTCTCAGCAGGTCTATGGTGACGGCGACGCCGATTCCGACAATGGAAAGCCCTCTACGGACTCCTACTGGCCGGAGTATGGCTGGGAAAACATTTATGACTGGGTGAATCCTAACGACCATAGTCAGGGCAAAAAGGGCGAAAACATTTCCACGCCGACCCACTTTGACAGCATCAGTCTTGATGCCGATGTTTCTTTCAAGAGCACTGACGAAAAGGGTAACGAAAAGGTCGAGCAGGGTCTGCTTCTCAGTGATGACCTCAAGTTCACATACGGTCACAAGGAAGATATCGCAGGTGTGACTGATAATTCCAAGTATCCTGATCAGAGCTACTTTGGCGATCATAAGTACACTGATAAGGACACCATGCACACGCCCAACCCCAAGGATGCATCTCTGAGTGGTACGATTACCGCAGAGAAGGGCTATATCTGGGATAATAACAAACAGGGCTACACGCATGTCGACGATAAGCTGACCTATAAATACGCCGATGATAATTCCAACGAATTTACCGGAAAGCGGTTCTATAAGGTCTCTGGCAAGGTGGCTTACGACCAGCGTGGTGAGTTTACGGACAAGGGCGATGCCGAGAACCTGCTTGCGCAAGTCAAGAATGAGGTAGATGACAAGGAGCAGCCCAGGATCGTCTCGTACACCAAGGACGGCAAGACTTATTACAGAGTCTATGCCAAGGTCGCTGAGCTGAATGCCATCGGCTATATGACTGCCTCTGCCAACACCTCTGAGAACCAGAAGTATATCACTGACCGGCGGAACAACTGGAAGCCGGGCACAGGATTTTACACCGGCCCCTCAGATGCCGGCGACTACAGCCTGCGCCTTCAGAGCCTGAAGCTGGTCAACGGCAAGGTGGAGGGCAACTATGGCGTCAAGTATTCTCTTGGCATGACCACCGTCAAGAACACTGGCTCCGGCACGAACAATACTCTGACCCTCGGTCAGAAGACTACGACGACTACGACAAAATCGGGTCCGACAACTGACCGCTTCGGCAGCTGCAGCGCCTCTTATACAGGCGACGTTGATGGTGCACAGGGCACCGCAACTGGCGGCAGCTTCAAGAGCTTCACCGAGATCATCCGCAATATCTTCAACGGCACGGGTGAAGCCAGCTACGATGAGGGTGACTTCTCCTACAGCTACAAGTCCACCGATCCGGAAGATCTGGATATTTCTGCCGTCTCCAAGACTGAGCAGACCACAACCGTGGCTCATGTGGACTACAACTACACTACCATCTCCAAAACCGAGATGACCGTGGTCGTCCCGCCGGAAACCCCCGCTGATGACGACGACGATGACGGCCCCATCACTCCGGTCATCCCCATCGTCACCCCCGAAACTCCGGTGACCCCCGCGAACCCGGAGCTGCCCCCGGTGCAGGATGCACAGCCCGACGTTGTGCTGCCGGCTGAGGCCGAAAGCCCCGTCCTGCCTGCAAACCCGGAGCTGCCCGCTGTTCAGGACGCTCACGCCCTGCCGCAGACCGGTGTGAACTGGTTCACCGCCATCGCTATGGCTGTCAGCGGCTTTGCCCTCATGGCCGCTGGTGCATTCGCCAGCCTGACCGGCAAAAACGCAAAGCACTGAGCTCCCCACGCGCAGATGATCCGCACATCGGCGCACGGCCCAGTGACACGCATTTCATGATCTGACCCCCTCTCAGACGGCAGAGCCCCCGCTTCGGAAAACCGAAGCGGGGGCTCTGTTTTTGTGTTTGTTCTGTCCGCTCAGTACCAGGCGATCAGCTTTCCGGCATCCTGCCAGCCTTTGCGGTACATCTTTTCCAGCGCAGCGCGGTCTTTGGTCAGGGTGGACATGCCCTCCGTGCTGTCGGGCGCAATGATGCACACTGTGCCCTGCTGTTCCAGCTTGAGCGCCCGGCGCACCGTCTGGTTGTAGCGCTCCGCCCGGAGGTAAAGCCCCTTGGCCGAGGCCGGATAGCGGCGGGCCAGCAGCTTTGCAAGCTTTTTGTCCCGGGTTCCGGTCTGCTCCGGGGCGATGGGCTTGGTCAGGATCACCGCCACGCGGTCACACCCCAGCTCGAAGGCTTTTTCCAGCGGCACCGGGTCGGCCAGCCCGCCGTCATAATAGGGCACGCCGTCGATGAAATAGGGCTGATCCACCACCGGGATGCAGCAGGACGCCATCAGCGGGCGGTAGTCGTCCTGATGAATGTCCGCCTTGGTGAAATAGCGCGGCTTGCCGGTCTCGGCTTCCGCCGCCACGATCACCAGCTGGGCGGGGCTGCGCACCACAGCGGGGTAATCCAGCGGGTTTTCCCCGCCCCGGTTGCTCAGTGTGCCGTAGACGTATTCGAGGTCGAGATACGAGTGCTTCCGGGCCAGATTCTTCACGCTCATGTACTCCGGCCGGAAGGAATAATCTTCGTAGAAAGGCTTATTGCGGCCATGCTGCCCGGCCACATAGGAGCTCATGTTGGCGCTGCCCGCCGACACGCCGATGCAGCAGTCGAACCGGATGCCCTCTTCCATGCAGCGATCCAGCACGCCCGCGCCGTAAATGCCCCGCAGGCCGCCGCCCACATCAATGATGCCTGTTTTCATGCTCTTCCCTCGCTTTCATTTTCCACATCAGTATAGCATGTCTGTGGAAAATCCACCCTAAACAATCCGGCGGGATTGCTGAAAATTTGCGCAAAGAGAAAAAGTGAATAAACAAAAACACATCCCCCAAAGCTGCCGCTCCGAGGGGTGTGCTTTCATCTGCTCACGGGGGCTCTCCGTGTTGCTTTTTAACAGCTCGCTATGTTATACTAGCTTTGCTGCCCTCTCCATTCTGGCAACAGGAAGGAGGTGCGCCCCATGAGCAATATTTTGATCAATCTTTTTGTGGCTGTCGGAGCAAATGTGATTGCCTATTACATTTGCAAGTGGCTTGACAGTCACGGTAAGGGACAGTAAGCCCAAAAGGACCCCCTCGGAGCTGCAACTCCGAGGGGGTTCGCTTTTGTGCGCCACATGATAATTTTGATCAATCTTGTGATTGCCTACTTCTATTATATGCAGCCCAGGACAAAAGTCAAGCCTCCGGCAAAAAGTTCATTTTTACGTCAAAATATTTTCCGCCGGAAAGCAGGCAATAAAAAGCAGTTCTGCAGGTAAAGCTCCTCCGGGTTGCGGCTCCCAGCATCCACTTCGCACCTTGAGCGGTGCTCGTGTCTTGCTGGCCGCGGCCCCAACAGCTCCTCCCTGTCTCGGCCGCAGGCCGCGGTCGTCGCCGTTGCACTTGCTGAACTGAAGTGCACAAAACGGTGCCGCTGACGCGGGATGTCGTGCGCCCCAGTTCAGCGGGAAAGCCGCATATAACAAAAACAGCTCTGCCGAAGCAGAGCTGTTGAAAGTTCGATCTTTCTGTAAATCAGCGCTTGCTGAACTGGGGTGCACGACGGGCAGCCTTCAGACCGTATTCACCTGACCTTGATCCAAAAAGTCCAGTATTCATGCGGGTTTTCTGGGTTTTCTCTCTCAGTAAACCCATAGGTAAACCCACGAAATCGCGAAATTTTTGGTGCATTTTAACGCAGTCCGAATGCAGCATTAACAACGCTGCTTAATTCCTCAGGTTTATTATACTTGACTTTCGCATAGATGTCCATAGTCGTTTTGCTGTTCTCATGGCCTGCCAGATACTGCACCGTCTTAGGATCAACACCTTTGTAAATCAGATTGGTGATGTAGGTGTGCCGCAGCATGTGCGGAGTCACCTTGAAGTCCATCGTATACACCAGCTTGGGATTGTTCGGCTGATGCTCACCAAGCCTTGGCTTTATTCTATGCTTGATGGACTGTCCATTTACATAGGTGTAATAACAGCGTTCTGCGGTAGAACGGACTGTTATGTACTTCCAGACCCTCACAAACTGTTTTTCCGTCAAAACAGTTCCCTTTGAATTGGAGATCACATATTCCGATTCTGATTTTTCCCTTTCTTCCCTGAGGCAGGCTACCAGGCATTTGGGAATCGGAACATCTCGTTTCGCTGCCGGTGTCTTCAAAAGTGTGTTGACTACCGGCTCACCGCCTTCCACATGCCATGCACGCCTTATCGAAATGTACGGCGTTTTTTCATCTAGGAATACGCAGTCCCATTTCAATCCAAGAATCTCTTCTCTACGCAATCCCGCGTACAAGCCGATCATCACAAAGACATACGGTGGAAGCTCACGAATGCTATCCAGCAAAATGGCAGTCTGATCATCCGTCAAAGCCTCGCGCCGTTTTGCAGGCTTTCCGCCTCTTGCGCATATCGTTTTGGATGGATTCTCTTTGATCACTTTGCTCTCTTCTGCCGAATTAAAAATGTTCTTAATCAGCATATTGAGCTGACCATACATTCCGGAAGAACCTTTTGATAGCGGAACCATCAGCAGCCGCAGGTCATCTGTGGTCACCTCGTCCATATACATCTGTCCAATCGGCCCCACGATGTACCGATTCACCATTCGCGCGTATCCTTCCAACGTATTAGTTCTTACCGTTCCAGACCGCATCAGCAGCCATTTTTCGCAGTACTCTTCCACGGTCGGATTCTCTCTATGGAAAACCACTTCTGCGATTTTCTTCTGGGCATCTTCCACCCGGTCATATAATTCTTCGCGTGTCAGCCCATAAATCGCCACTCTCTTTCCGTCTGCATCTGTAATCCGGGTGCGGTAATACTGTACCCCTTTCATCATCACTGTTCCGTATTCCGGAAGTTCAGCAGGACGCTTTTTCCCTTTAGCCATGTGTTCTCCTCCTATCTATCTTCATACATTGCGTGTTGTCACTTTTATTATCATGGCGTACACCACTTCCTTCAAGGATGTCGAATGTATGTAAAAAGGGCAGGGATTTTTGACCATCCCTGCCCCAAGTTTTTTCTGATTTACTCTTAATCCCACGATGCAAAAGCATCTTCCAGCACTCCTGCGAGCTGCTCTGGGCGATTGTATTTCACCTTAGCGTAAATATCCATGGTGATCTTGCTGCTTTCATGACCGGCAAGATACTGAACTGTCTTCGGATCAACCGAAGCATGAATCAGATTCGTAATATAGGTGTGCCGCAGCTGATGCGGAGTCACCTCAAAGTCCAGACTGTAAACCACATTTCCATTGTGTGCTGCCTTTTTCCCCAGAACCGGCTTCACCGTATGCTTTACTCTCTTGCCATCTTCATAGCGATAATAGCAGCGTTCCTTGGTGGTACGGGTTACGATATACTGCCATAATCTCTTGAACTGCGTATAGGACAAAGGTTCTCCATCCCGGTTTGCAACCACATAATCCGATGTCGATGTCTTCTTCGCCTCTTTCAGACATTCCAGAAGATTGTCCGGAAGAGGGACATTCCGATGCGCTGCCTTTGTTTTCAGCTCTGTCAGAATCACCGGACGATTATGCTCCGTATGCCAGGCTCTCCGAACGGTAAGGTACGGAGCTTCGCAATCCAGATACACCGAATCCCATTGAAGTCCGAGGATTTCTTCTCTCCGCAATCCTGCGTACAGCCCCAGCATCACAAACACATACGGCGGCAAGCCGTAAATGGCATCCAGCAGCTTATCCACCTGCTCATCCGTAAGCGGGAGGCGATCCTTCTGGGGAATCCCGCCCACATTCTTCTTCAGATAGATGGTCGGATTCTCATCAATGATCTTACTCTCCATTGCTGCCGTGAAAATGCACTTATATAGAACGTTCACGGATTTGTACACGGATGCCGACTTTTTCGATGCCGCCAACAGTGCCAGGCGAATGTCATCTGCTGTTACATCTCCCATATGCATATCGCCCAAGGGCTTGATGATGTAGTTCTTCACTTTCGATGTATAGTCAATCAGCGTTGTCATCCTGATCTGTGCCGACTGCATCAGCAGCCATTTCTCGCAATACTCTTCCACTGTGGGTGTACTGCGGCGATACGTCTTGTTCTCAATCTGCTGGATTGCTTCCTGTTCCTTCTGGTACAGTTCCTCTCTCGTCCTTGCATATAAGGAAACCCGCCGTCCCTGCTGATCTGTTACACGGGTTCGATAATATTGCGTTCCCTTCATACTCACCGTACCATAATCGGGAAGCATCATTCTTCTTGCCGCCATATCATTACCTCCAATCCTGTTGATGCTTTCATTATTGCGGATTCATCGTCCATACTCAACGATGTCGATTTTCACCGCCGAAAGCTTCGAGGTTTGCGATATGTCGCAGCACGTTCCATCGGTTTTGCACGGTGCGTACATTTTGCAATGTACTCCTGAATCCCCACTTCCGTGAAATAAACGCAGCCGTTTTCCACATACTGAACATAGGAGATCAAACCGTCAGTTCTTGCAGCATCCAGTGTCTTTACGCTGATTCCAAGTATACTGGCTGCTTCCTTCCTTGTAATCAGTTTATCCATCGCCTTCTTCGCCATCCTTTCGGCATTTGCCCTGTCTTTTTTTCTCTGCCTGTTCCGGAATGTAATATCCAAGCTGAATCCTTACAGCTTCATCAATCCCACGCATCTGCCCCTTACTTACCCGCCCAAGATAGCGAATCACGCATATCTTGTCGCAGGTGTCGAGCTGTTCTGCCAATACCATAGAAGGTTTTGCCAGCCCCTTTGCTTTACGGAGAAAGAAATGCGTTGGCTGCTTTCGCTTCTTCTCAATTTTCGATGTCAGCGGAGCAATCGTGATCGTCGGCGCATAATAATTGCCAACATCATTCTGAAGAACCACAACAGGACGAACACCGCCCTGCTTTGATCCGACCGGAACACCGAGATTGGCGAGATATAAATCACCTCGCCGATAAACCCAGTTTTCTTTCATTTGCTGTTGTCTCCAATCTCCATACACTGATATGGATAAAGCCTGCCAGGTATCATGCTGATACAGCACCCAGCAGTGCTTTCTGAAAATATGGTTTCTCTGTACTTTTTCTTATTACCCCAGAGATGTAGGATTTCTCACAGGCGGCAGTGTGCTTCACTGCTCCATTGGAATTTAACCATCCCGCCTTCCTTATGGCCGGACCGCGAATTACGGAAGTATCATTGTCCCTGTCTGGCTTTAACACCGCCGCCGGTTGCAATCCGGCATTTGCTTCTGCGAAACCGCTATCGCCCCGAAGGGCTTCATGGCGTGCAGTCGAAGGCTCGACCAAACAGGAATGTACCTGAAGAATGAGTATTCAATTTTCAAGGGACATCCGGACTTTCGTCCTTACAAAGTAAGTTTAACAAGAATCCTCCTGTTTCGCGTTGGCCTCGTAGGCGCACTTTGGTTGTCCTTGCAGGACTACCTACGGTTCGTTTTGACTTTTTCAGTGTCCTATGCAGCCGGATTGGAGCAAAAAAATACCCCGTTGGTTTCCCAACGAGGCATCGAAGACGATTCTATTCTGTTTTCTGTAAACTGGTACCCGTTTATCTCCTGGTGACCATTTGAGTCACGGTCAATGCATCAAAGTCCTTGTGCTGTGATGCAGAGTATTTTCATGGGTTTCCATCATCTAAAAACGGTTTTTCCGTTTTTATTTTCTGATCGTTATTGGGTCAAGTCAATCGAATCCTTACTGACATCCCCTTGTCTGTTCAAACATCTATATTAAAGTGTCTCATACATTGCTTTTAATTCTTCCAGAATCTTCTCCTTTGTTCTGCCAACCAACCCCAACTGTTTAATATCTACGTTTTCATTTTTCATACGCTGGACAAACTCTTGAATATCGGCATAAACTCCTTGGGGAGCCACTACCTTGGCGGTGGGGTCAATCAACTCCGTCAGGCGGAAAACATCATTCTTATGTTTCTTGATATTTTTGCTATCAACATGTTCTCCTGCGGCCTTACGATCTGTCAAATCCATCCACGCTTTTGCCTTAAATGGAATCAAATATGCCGCATCCAAGACAGTCACTCCATCAACGACAACTTTCCCCTGCTTTAAAAATTCGTAGTAATCATTGTCTAAAAGAATAGCAGACAGACTCGAAATATCTTCGTCCATCGGCAACGGCGTTAAAACTGCATCTTCTGGAAGCTGAATAGCGTCCAGTTTTCGAGTGAAAAGTTCAATCATCGCAGGATATTGATTTGTAATTGGGTGACTAAACCGATAAAACTGCGGTACTCCCGAACTTTTGTTGCAATGCTCATATCCCGCCTGTTTTACATATTCCCAGAATTTCCTTCCGAAATTTGCGTCAACTGCTTCTACAATCAGAACAAGGTCAATGTCCTTTGTTGCTCGGAAATCCAAACCGTCTTCCGTCATCAGAATGTCACACGCTGTTCCTCCAATGATGGCATATTGTTCTTCACTGCCCTTGAACCATTCCTTAAAGCTATCAATTCCTGTAACCATCTATCTTCCTCCACAGTTCATTCAGCATTTCTTCTACTGCTTCTTCAACCCGTTCATCTGCATCTTCTCGCAATGCCAATGCCAGCGAAAGTTCGTCTACAATATTTTGCGTGGACAATTTTCGGGGATTGTATCTCCACATTTCTACGGCCACTTGCACCTGCGAATCTTGCAAGCTATTGGTCA
>CAVLAO010000038.1:0-15385 GCA_963660915.1 Bacteroides sp. CAG:927
TGTTTATTCTGCGGTGAATCTTGCGGCAACAGCGGTGCTGTTAATGGGATTTCACTTGGGGTTGCAGGGTGTCATTATCTCTCTAACAATAGGCTATTTAGGCGCAGACACATATATGGTGATTGCGTCGGGAATGATTAGTTACTTTGAGTTAGACAAATTTTCATCGGTGTCTTTGAAGGAACTACTGAATTTTTCAATGCCGATTGTTCCGAGTTCAATTGCATTGTGGGTGGTAAATTTATCGGATCGACTAATTATTATCCACTTCATGGGTGCAGCAGCAAATGGAATATATGCAGTTGCAAATAAGATACCCTCGTTGTACAGTACGGCATATGGTATTTTTAATTTAGCATGGACAGAAACGGCATCTAAGGTTTCTGATGATGGAGACCCGGCAGAATATTACACAAAGCTCTTTTCTGGATTATTTAAATTTTTGATTGGAGTTATGCTAGCCTTGATAGCAGTAACACCGATCATCTTTAGAGTGCTTGTCAAAGGAGACTATGGCGCAGCTTTTTTTCAAGTTCCGATATTGTATTTTGGAATATTCTTTAATAGCCTTGTTAATTTCTATAGTGGTATTTATATTGCGCTTAAGAGAACAAAACAAGTGGGATACTCATCGGTTGCAGGAGCGATAATTAACGCAGCAATCAATGTACTATTGATTGGGAAAATAGGACTCTATGCAGCATCAATTTCAACTGCAGTATCTTTTTTGGTGATTGCTATTTATAGAGCTGTTGACCTTAATAAAGTGATAGAGATAAAATATAATATGAAAGAAATCGCAATTGGGATGGGGCTGTTTTTGGTATCGACAATTTGCCTGAACAGCAATCAAATGTGGACGATAATTTTGTGTTGGTGCTTTGCAGGAATCTATAATATTACTCAAAATATGCAAATTGCAAAAAGAATTATGGGGAAATTCTTAAAAAGGTGATTGTCATGTAA
Source organism: Bacteroides sp. CAG:927 (assembly GCA_963660915.1). Lineage (GTDB taxonomy): Bacteria > Bacillota > Clostridia > Oscillospirales > Oscillospiraceae > UMGS1766. The sequence continues at coordinate 967 of CAVLAO010000038.1, forward strand.
GGAGGTTACATTATATGCTTGGGAAACATGCGTATCTGATAATGGCACATAATCAGCCAGAACATTTAAGGAAACTCTTGGACGTGCTTGACAACGAAAGAAATGATATTTTTATTCATCTGGATAAAAAATCCAGTATTGATTCCCAATCGCTCTTGGATATTTGCCAGAAAAGTAAAATGTACTTTACGAATCGACTGAATGTTTATTGGGGGGGGGCACACAGATTGAGGCGGAATTGATTTTACTGGAAGCAGCTGTTTCTAAAGGACAATATCAATATTATCATTTGTTAACAGGAGTAGATTTTCCATTAAAAAAGCAATCGGAAATTTTACGTTTTTTCGATGAGCATTATGGGGAAAATTTTATCAGCATCAATGAGGTAAAAAACACTAAATATTTAGCTAGAGTGAAGTATTACTATCCTTTGCAAGACCATAACCAAGATTTGTTGATTAAAATTTGCAGAAAAGTGCTGATAGTATGTCAACGTATGTTTGGTGTGGATAGAACAAAGAGGTATTCACAAATTAAAAAGTGGGCAATTGGGTCAGCATACTTTGATATAACCGATGATGTCGCTAGATATTTGGTTGGAAAAAAGAACGAGATAAAAAGTGTGTTTAAAAGCACATTTTGTGCAGATGAAATGTTTTTGCAAACATTAGTTTTAAATTCGGAAATGTATAGAAATTTAAGGCTTTATAAATCTAGTAAGAATAATCCATATATTCAAAACACTTATATGGATGTCCTTCGCGCGATAGATTGGACAAGAGGAAAACCGTATGTGTGGAAAAAAGGAGATTATGGTATTTTAATTGATTCTAATTGTCTCTTTGCAAGAAAATTTGATTTTACAAATAGCCCAGAAATTGTAGAGATGTTATATGAGAAAATCAAGGAATAATACATAATTGGAATTTTTCTTTGCAGATATAGGGTGTGAAGAAATGGGGGATTGCTTGTCGAACTAGCTGATTAAGAATGCCGAAGAGTTCTTTGCCCCGATGTTTGAGTACTTTCACAGAAAACTCCTGAAGCGCAGCTTCATCATGGCGGACGAAACTCCCTTCCAGGTCCTGAACGAGAAGGACAAGAAGCCTCAGTCCAAATCTTACATGTGGGTGTTCCGCAGTGGTGAAGACGAGGGACCGCCGATTGTGCTGTATCGGTACTATAAAACGAGGGCCGGTGCGAATGCAAAAGAGTTCCTGAAAGGTTTCAACGGCTATCTTATGACAGACGGCTATGCCGGTTATAACGTCGTGCCGGATGTCACAAGGACTGCCTGCTGGGCCCACGCAAGACGATACCTTGTGGAAGCCATTCCAAAGGGAATACGATTATTCTGTTCCGGCAGTTCAGGGAACCGCCTATGTCAACAAGCTCTTTGCGATAGAGCGGGACATCCGGTCCCGGCATCTGACACCAGAAGCGATCAAAGAAAGACGCCTTCAGAAGGAAAAGCCTGTTCTGGAGGGACTTTGGTCGTGGCTTGAGAATCAGCGTCCGGAGAAGGAAACGCGTTTTGCCAAGGCAGTGACCTATCTCCGTGGCAGGAAGGACCTTTTGGAAAATTATCTTCTGGATGGCCGGTGCAGTTTTTCCAACAATGCTTCCGAGCGTGCGGTAAAACAGGTCGTCATCGGACGCAAGAACTGGCTGTTCGCGGTTGTTCCTTCGGGAGCGCAGGCAAGCGCCCTGATCTACACAATGGTAGAGATGGCACGTGCGAATGGAGTAAATATCTACCAGTACCTTACCTACCTTCTGGAAAAGTGCCCTACGAACCAGACTCCCGATGAGGAGCTGGAAAAGCTGACACCTTGGAATCCGGAAGTAAAACGGATTACCGAAGAACGCAGCAAAGCAATCCAGACTGCGTAAGATTGGTATCCTGTGTGAATTGTCCTCGTGCCCTGACCGCCAGCCAAAGCGGTCGGGGTTTTATTGTTACAAGCAGTTCCTGAAATGGAGTGAATGCCTACCGACTACCATTGTAGGAACCGAAGGAGCAGCAAGCAAGTCGCCAGATTTTTGGACGCTTACGCTTATCGTGGGCATTTCGTTTTATACAGTATCTTTAAGAATTGCGGTGAAGTTCGATTTTGAACTTTGCCGTTTTTCTTTTTGCCAAAAATTGTGAAATTTTCAAAATTGTATTCCAAAACGGCCCTGCGGATTCCTATTAGTATAGGGGCTTTCAAAATTTTTTGTAAAACGGCCTTCCACTGGTTCTATAAGTGGGAAATGAACAAAATCTATGTTCTAAAATTAGGCAGTTCAACAAAAATTTGAAAAGCTGTATGCCAAACACCCAGTTTAGATTGTTATAAGTAGAGGGGAACGTTGGAAAAATGAATTTTCTTTGAATTTTCAAAAGACCCGGTTTAAAAACACCTCTTAAAGTTTGTATAGGGTGTAAGGACTTTTTTCCCAGACAGACCGTTTCTCTATGGCTTCCCTTGTGAAAGCCCCGGACTTCTTAAAAAGTCACATTGTACCTTGAAAATTTCATGAGCCACCCCAGCAGGATACCTCTGGTACAGAATGCGCATTCTGCGCGTCTTACCGGAAAATACGCCGGAGAAAATCGGGCAGGAACGAGCCGGGACAGAGTGGACGGTAGCTAAGAGCAAGATTCGCCTTTGTATACGAAACTGCTCCTACGGGCGGTTTCTTCACGGCGGCATCTTGATGGGGATTGCGCTCCCCATACCCTCACATCGTGCAAAATCACATGATTTTGCCTGTTGGTGGACTGCCGCAGCAGGTCACAGCCGGAGTGCAGATGCACTGCCGGGAAAATCAAACCCTTGATTTTGGAAAGGAGACCCATGCCACGAACGAAGAAAAAAGTGAAACCTATCGTAAAGACAAAAGTAATCTCCGCACGAGTTACAGAAACAACACACGAACTTTTACATCGGCAGGCAGAAGATGCCGGAATGACCCTCTCTGAATTTGCAGCGCAGATGCTGATGAAAGGCCGCGTGAATACCTCGTATGTGTTCTATGTCCACCCGGACGAGATCGAAGCCATCACACGGGAGTTTGCCGCCATCGGGAACAACCTGAACCAGATCGCGGCGTTCTTCCACAGTGGGGGACTTCCGTCACATGTCATGTGTAAAAACATCAACCATGCGATTTCCTGTATTTTTGAAATGCGGGAGCAGGTCGCAGAAATGGCAGGGAAGAACTATGGCAATCTTAAAGCACATCGCAAGTAAGAGTTTCAACTATGGCGCGGCGTTGGAATATCTGATTTTCAAGCATGACGAGCTTCGGAAAACTCCGATCCTTGACCAAAACGGAAATCGCATCATGCGGGATGAGTTTTATCTGGACGGTCTGAACTGTGAACCCTATTCCTTTGATGCGGCCTGCCAGCAGTTGAACCGCGAATATCAGAAGAACAAAAATAAGGATGAAATCAAATCGCACCATTACATCATCAGCTTTGATCCACGGGACAGCACAGAAAATTGCTTAACGGGAAAACGGGCGCAGGAGCTTGGACTGGAATATGCAAAAGCAAATTTTCCGGGGCATCAGGCATTGGTCTGTACTCACATGGACGGTCACAATGGCAGCGGCAACATTCATGTACATATCGTAATCAACAGTTTGCGAAAACTGGATGTTCCACCGCGGCCTTTCATGGAACGGCCCATCGACTGCAAGGCTGGATACAAGCACCATGTGACGAACGAGTACCTGAAACATTTGCAGAAATCCCTCATGGATTTGTGCCGCCGCGAATTTCTGCATCAGGTCGATTTACTGTCACCCTCCAGAACGGGTGTGACCGAAGCGGAGTATTGGGCACAGCGGCGGCTGGATGAGAAAAAACAGGAAATCGAAAGGGAAGGATTTACGCCAAACCCGACAAAGTTTCAAACACAGAAACAGCTTATCCGGGATGCCGTTGCCGCTGCTCGTGAGAAAGCAATCTCGTATGAAGATTTTCAAAACATCCTGCAGGATGAATATGACATTTTCGTCAAAACCCAACGTGGGCGTTACAGCTATCTGCCGCCGGAACGGAACAAATTTATATCGGAGCGTTCCTTGGGGGACAGTTGCAAGAGAGAATGCCTGGAAGGATTCTTTGTTCAGAACGCCGAGAAGAATCTGCGGTACAAGGAAGACCCCATTCTGATCTTTACAACCAGAACCAGACTGCGGCTCGTTGTGGACCTGCAGGAGAATGTCAAGGCACAGGAAAATCTGGCCTATGCGCTAAAGGTCAAAATCAGCAATTTGCAGAAAATGGCCGAAACGCTGGTATGGGTACAGGAGAACAACATCAATGACCTGACGGAACTGAACAATCTGTGTAAGACAGCGCAGGCCAATGCGCAGGCTGCGTATGAACGGCTGTCGCAGGCAGAGGATGAACTGTACAAAACCAACGAACAGATTCATTATGCGGGGCAGTACCTTTCTACAAAAGAGGTCCAGCAGCAACTTGCAAAAGCAATTTTCAAGAAAAAATTCCGTGCAGAGCATTCCAAGGAATTGGATGCCTATGCAGAATCCGTGAAATATTTTCGGAAAGAAAACGATGGGAAGCTGCCATCGCTGAAATCCTTGAAAAAACAGAAAGAAGAACTGACCAAAGAAATCACGGAGAGGAAAAAGGCATACGCTCCCCTGAGGGAAGAATCCCGGCGTCTGGAAATTGCATCGGATAATGTGTACAGCATCTTCCGAAAGACCGATGAAATGAAATCCGACCTTGCATGGAAACGCGAGTGGGAGGCCAATGTCCGCGAAAAGGCAAGGCAGGAGCAGGCCAGGCAGGAACAGCGAGAGCGTCAACCAAAACGCAAAAAGCGCAGCTACGATATGAGCCTGTAAGCAGCAGGGTCTTCCACCCCGCACCCCGGAACCCTGCCGGATGCGGAAGCCCACAGGGGACTTTCCCATCCCGGCAGGGGCTTTTGAAAACGACTAGGAGGAAGTTTGAGTAAAGAGTACATCAAAGCACAAACCCCATTGCCCGCGTATTTTCCTTATCCGAAATTTCTGCTGCAGATGAGCCTGTCCCATACAGCACGGCTGACCTATGTTCTGCTGCTGGACCGCATGACTCTTTCCCAGAAGAACAGTTGGGTGGACCCGCAGGGCCGGGCATATGTGCTCTATCCGCTGGCAGGACTGGCGGCAGATCTGAGGAGCAGCATTTCCAGTGTCACCCGCGCTCTGCGGGAACTGGAAGCCGCACGGCTGATTGAACGGCGGTCCAATGGCTTTTCCAAACCGAACCAGATATTTCTCGGCGTTCCCCGGACTGTGCAGAAATGCGCAATCGGGATGGTCAAAAATGAGCAGCCTGATTGCCCAAAAGTGAGCAATACGATTGCGCAAAACTGCACCACTAACCAAATAAATAAGAACAACCTGAGATGGAACAAAATAAATAGAACCAAAGAAGCATATGGGCGTTATCAAAATGTTTTTCTGGAAGATTATTCGGAACTGAAAATCGAAATTGCGGAGTTGGACGCTCTGATCGAAGACCTTTCGGCCTATATGCAGTCTACAGGCAGGAAGTACGCAGACCATGCGGTGACCCTACGCAGTTGGTCGGTACGAAAGAAAAGACAACAGAAACCGGGAGCAGGCATCCCGGACTATACCTACAACAAGGAGGAAAGTTTATGACGGAAACGATTCGGACAGCGATGGACAGGCTTATGACGATCTCGGCAGAACCGCAGGATTATGTTGCGGAAGATGGGCTGCTGTACTGCGGCACTTGCAATACACCAAAAGAAGCGTTTTTCCCGAACGGCAGAAAGCTGTTTGGATATGACCGCCATCCGGCTGAATGCCTGTGCAGGCAGGCTGCAAGAAAGAAACAGGAGGCAGAAGAACAGGCAAGGCTGCATCACGAGAAAGTGCGTCGGCTGAAGCTGCAGGGATTTACTGACGGGGCGATGCAGCACTGGACATTTGAAAACGATCATGGGCAGAACCCACAGATCCATCTGGCGCAGCGTTATGTGGACCACTGGCCGGAAATGAGGGAGAAGAATGTAGGTCTGCTGCTCTGGGGCGGTGTTGGTACAGGTAAGAGTTTCATGGCAGGCTGCATTGCCAATGCACTGATGGAGCAGGAAGTGGCGGTCTGCATGACGAATTTTGCCCGGATCATGAATGAACTGAACAGTGCCTTTGCAGGGCGAAATGAAGTCGTGGACAGGCTGTGCAGTTATCCGCTGCTTGTCATTGATGATTTTGGCATGGAGCGCGGCACGGAATATGCGCTGGAGCAGATTTATAACATCATCGACAGCCGTTACCGCAGCCGGAAACCGCTGATCGTTACCACGAACCTGACCCTGACGGAGTTGAAGAACCCGCAGGATACCGCCCATGCCCGTATCTATGACCGTATGCTGGAACTGTGTACCCCGATTGCCTGCACAGGCCCCAGCATGAGAAAGGACATAGGACAGGCAAAATTGAACTTGCTGAAAACACTTCTGGCTTGAATAGGAGGTACGCGATTGAAAGAAAACGGCACAATGAACTGGCTGGAGCAGATCCACAAGATGAAGAATCGGGACATCCGCACGATAGAACAGCATGAACTGCAGGAACTGCCGCAGGATGCAGTGGAACACGGACTGCCGCAGGAGGAAAGGCTGAAAAATCTGCTGGATAAGGTCCGAAATCCTTATTGCTATCTGGACAACGGAATCATTGTGAAGCTGAATTTTGCACCGAGAGGGAGCAGCACACTGCCGGAGCGCATTGGCAGGTGCTTTCAGTCAGCAAGCTGAAAAGGCAGAGAATATTTCGGCAAGCTGCTGAAAAATCGCACAGAAAAATTTCGCACTTTAATGCGATAAAGCAATGGACAAAGGACGATGATTCTGGTAAGCTGTTTGTGGGTAAGAAAATAGGAATGTGTCGGCTGAGCAAAGATTGCTCGGCAGACTTGTTCTACATAGAAAAATGTGGAGCCTTTCGCTTCTCTGACGAACAGTATTGCCGATTCGTTAAGGAGGTGGAAGGCTTTTGTTATACCCTGATTTAAATTTGCAGAAGAAACCGCAGCAAAATTCAACCCGATACCGTACAGCCCTATATTTACGTTTATCCCGTGAAGATGGCGATAAGACAGAGAGCGACAGCATTGCAAACCAGCGCACCCTGCTGGAAGCCTATGCCGCAGATCACCCGGAACTGTGTATTGTGGATGAGTTTGTGGACGATGGCTATTCCGGCTCGAACTTTGAACGGCCTGCGTTCCAAAACCTGTTCAAAGAACTGGAACAAGGGGCTGTCAACTGCATTCTGGTAAAAGATTTATCCCGCTTCGGGCGAAACTACATTGAAGTGGGACGCTATCTGGAACGGATTTTCCCGGTCATGCGGGTCCGGCTGATTGCAGTGACAGACAACTATGACAGCCAATCCGCGTGGAAAACCAGTGATTCCATCATGGTCCCGATGCGGAATCTGCTCAACGATGCCTATTGCCGGGATATTTCCGTCAAAATCAAGAGCCAGCTTGCGGTCAAACGGAAACGCGGCGATTTTGTGGGGAGCTTTGCCGCGTATGGATACCAAAAGGACCCTGCCAATCATACCAAGTTGATTGTGGACGAACTGGCAGCGGAAAAGGTGCAGAACATTTTCCGCTGGAAGATTGCTGGCATGAGCAATCAGGGCATCGCTGACCGCTTGAATGCGGAAAAGGTGCCGTCCCCAGCCAAGCGAAAGCTGCAGAGTGGTGCAAAGCTGAGCCTGCACTTCCGCAAGAGCGATGAGCCGCCGTGGTCTGCTAAGGCAGTGGACCGCATCCTGCACAATGAGGTCTATACCGGAAAATTGGTACAGGGAAAGACCCGGCGACTGGATTATCGCTCCAAAAAGAAAATGAACGTGCCGATGCGGGACTGGGTAATCGTGGACAACACCCATGAAGCAATCGTTCCGGCAGAGCAGTTTGAACTGGTGCAGCGGATTCTGGAAACCGAAACCCGCAGGCCGAACGATGCCGAAACGGTGGCCCTGTTTGCAGGCTTTCTCTACTGCGGGGACTGCGGCAGTCGGTTGGTGCGCAGGTCAGCCAGCTATAAAGACAAGCGGTACATCTATTATCAGTGCTCCGGCAGCAAGCAGAACAAAGGCAGCTGCACGAGCCATAACCTGCGGGATGAAAAGCTCTATAACATCGTGCGGAATGCACTCCAGATGCAGATCCAGATCGTGATGGAGGAAGCCGAGTTTGTAGAAAGCATCCGGCAGGCCCGGCAGGAGCCATACCGTGTGCGGCGCATCGAGCGGCAGATTCGGCAGTTGACCGCAGAAAAGGCCCATACGCAGGACATTAAGGAAAAACTGTACGGGGACTATGCAGACGAAATCCTCACACGGGAAGATTTTCTGAACTACAACGAACTGTACAGCAAGCGAATCGAAGAGTATGACCACAAAATCACTGAACTGGAAGAGGAACAGCAAAATCTGCAGACGGCTCCGAATGCCTATCCGTTTCTGGATGTGTACCGCAAGTATCGGAAACTGGAAGAGATCACCCGTCCGATGGTTGTCGAACTGATTGAGAAAATCGAAGTCTATGAGGGTAACCGGGTGGAAATCACGTTCCGATTCCGGGATGAAATTGCGGACCTGCTGGAAGAACTGCATCAAAAGCAGATGGGGCAGCATGAAGTATCTGCATGAAAGGAGAGGCTGACTTATGGCAAGAGTGAGCAAGAAAGTAAGCGCCGCGCAGCGGAAAGCGGAGAACGCGCAGCACCGTGTCTGGAAAACCGCAATTTACGCACGACTGTCCGATTTTGATGATGTGCTTCGGGATGAGGAATCGCTGGAAGTACAGATTTCCTACATTAAGGAATATATCAATCACCGGGATGATCTGATGCTGCTGGATGTGTTTGCGGACAAACGCTGTACGGGAACAAATTTTGACCGCCCGGAATTCGAGCGGCTGCTGAAAGCACTGCAGGAGCGGAAAATCGACTGCATCATGGTAAAGGATTTCTCCCGATTGGGCCGTAATTTCGTGGAAACGGGCCAGTATCTGGAGCAGGTATTTCCGCTGTTCGGTGTAAGGTTCATTGCCATCAATGATAACTATGACAGCCTGAACAGCCAGAGCCGGGATGGGATGCTGGTGCCGATCAAGAGCATGATCAACGAAATGTACTCGAAAGACCTGTCCCAGAAAATTCAGTCGTGCTTTCGCTCCAAGGAAGCGCGGGGAGAAATCTATACCCCGGTTCCGTTCGGCTACAAGAAGGATCAGAAGAATCATTTGATTCTGGATGAAGAAGTCAGCGATGTGGTGATGCAGATTTTCCTCTGGAAGAAATTCGGCATGAAAGAGTACGAGATTGCAAAGAAGCTGTCCGTGCAGGGAATCCCGACACCTTTTACGCGCCGTTGTCAGTTGGGTTATATGAGAAATACTTCACGGGTAAAGGACCCTGCATGGCAGCCGGCTTTTGTGACAAAGGTTCTGGAAAATCCGGTTTATACGGGGACCATGGTGTACAACCGCATTGCCTACGATGAAACGTATCGGAAAATCGGGCAGAATCCACGGGAAGACTGGCGTATGGTGCCGGACACCCATCCGGCGATTATCAGTTGGGAATTGTTTGATGAAGTTTCCACGTTGAGGGAAGCCGAGGAAGCGGTCAGGGAGGAGCGGAAAAAGTGGTGCAGACAGCGCAGAGAGAACAATCCGAACATTTTCAAAGGCAGAATATTTTGCAAGGAGTGCGGCGAAAAGCTGGTTTGTCATTGGCAAAGTGATGGTTCGCTGTATTTTTACTGTAAATTCTGCCATGTTTGCATTTCAGAGAAAAACCTCTGGAACGGCATCCATAAGGAACTGCACCAGCGGTTAGAAGAACATAAGAACTTGAAAAAGTTGATACAGAAAAATTCAGGGAAAAGCAGCCTTGAAACGAAGAAAACGGCATTGAACCGTGAAATGGAACAGGTGTCGGGCAACATCGTTCGACTGGAATCGCAGAAGCGCAGCGGCTATGAGCAGTATGTTCTCGGAAAACTTTCAAAAGAGAAATTTCTGGAACTGAAGCAGGGTTTGGAAAATGAAATCGGAACACTGAAACAGACGAAAGCTGAAAAAGAGAAAGAACTGGCCGTTGTTCAAGAAGAATTGCGGAAGAAAAAGCAGATTGCGGGCAACACAGAGATCCTTTTAACGGCAGACAATCTGCAGCAGTATGTAAAGAAAATTGAAGTGGACCGCAGGAAAATCACTTATACGGAATTTGTGCTTTAACGAAAAAAAGGAGAACAAAGCAATGAAAGAAATGAAAGAGAAAATCTACGATGCCCGGACTGGGATGGAATATATTTTGGTTGATGATTATTACCTGCCAGCCTTGAAACTGCCACGGACTCGTCCGATTGGCCGCTGGGGGATGCTGCATAAGGCATACCTGAAACTGCGAAAACCAGCCTATTACCAGAGCCTTCTGCTGAGTGGAAAGCTGGACGCTGTTTTGGCAGACGTGGAAGAGCAGGCAGCAGAACGATATGAGGTTTTGATTGAGCAGATGAGCCAGCAGGAGGGTATTTCGGAAAAACTGAAAGAAGAAAATCAGATGGAATGGGTGCGCCGCATGAGCAATCTGGAAAATTGTGCAGCAGAAATTGTAAAGACAGAATTGATTTATCCGTTTGAAAGGCGGTGAGCAGCAGATGATTGGAACCTATTATCGACTTTCCCTTGCGGACGATGATGTGGGAACAGATAAGGCCGAGAGCAACAGCATTCAGGGCCAGCGCGGACTGGTAGAAGGGTACATCATGGCTCGCCCGGAACTGGCTGCAGAGCCGCGTCAAGAATATGTGGACGATGGCTACTCCGGCACCTCAACAAGCCGCCCCGCGTTCCAGCGGCTGATTCAGGACGCGCAGGACGGAAAGTTGAAAACGATTATCGTAAAGGACTTTTCACGGTTTGCCCGTGATTATATCGAAGCAGGCGATTATATGGAGCGCATCTTCCCATTACTGGGTGTTCGATTCATTTCTGTCAACGATGGGTATGACAGTGGGATGCAGGCCGGAAACGATGTGCGAGGGCTGGAAGTAGCCATCAAGAACATCATCAACGCATCCTACAGCCGGGACCTTTCCGCTAAAATCGCAGCAGCCGACCATGTGATGCAGAAGAAAGGAATGTATCTCGGAGGATACCGACCGTTTGGATTTCTTCCGGACCCGAACGACTGCCATAAGCTGATACTCGACCCCGTAGCCAGCCAATATGTACGCCTGATCTTTGAACTGGCATTGCAGGGCAACAGAACGGGAACCATCGCAAAAATCCTGAACGAAAAGCAAATCCCGACCCCGGCAGCGTATCATGTAGCAGAAAACCATGTGTACAGCGAACAGAAAGCATGGGACTTGCAGCGCAGTCATTGGACAAGCGGAACGGTTTATCATGTACTGAAAAATGAGAAGTATAAGGGAACCTATGTGGGCGCGAAATTCATTATGCCTGTTCCCTGTAAGCATCGGGTCCTGCGCGCTCCCTTGGAACAGCAGGTACGAATTGAGGACAGTCATGCCGCCATCGTGACCCCGGAAGAATTTGAACAGGCACAAAAGGTCGTTATGCTGCAGCATGGGAACCACCAGGCCGGGAACTACACAAAACACCAGTATCCCTTGAAAGGCAAGGTCTACTGCGGCTACTGCCAGAAATTGATGAAATACCGTGTTCTCAAGAAACTTGGCCCCTCGTTTAACTGCAGATTCTCAGCGACAGCGGTGGACAGTCCCTGCAAGCGAATCCCAATCTCTGAGAAACTGCTGGAAGAGATTGTCCGAAACGCACTGACGGCGCAGATAAAACAGGCAGAGCATGTACTGGAAATCCTGCACGAACGGGAACGCAAAGCCTTGGTTTGCTTCTCCGCACTGGAACGGCAGGAAGAAAAGCTGAGTGCAGAAAAGGCAGAGATTGTAAAACAGCGCGTTGCACTGTATGAGCAGTATGCCGACGGAAACATGAGCAAGGAAGAATTCATCCGGCAGAGAGATGCCTATAGAGCACAGGAAGATGAACGGATGGAGCAGATTCAACGACTTCGCACCGAGAAAAATCAAATTTTCCAGCCTGTGAAGAAGGATGCGGGTAATTTGCAAGCCGTGATGAATACGGTGGGAGAAGCAGGCGATGTGATGCACTTGTCGCAGAATGTAGTAGGAACTTTTATTGACCGCATTGAGGTTTTCAACAATGAGCGTGTGAAAATTCATTTTACATTTGAAGATTTGTTGGCAGACTATGCCGAATGAGTTGTAGCCAGAATCAAATCAAAGCGATAATCAGAGTTTTTCTTGTAAGAACACAAGATTCATGGTATCATAAGGGTAAGGAAAAGTCTGTGCATGGCTACGTGAAAGGAGCAGCAGAGATGAAGAAACTAAATATACCGGTTGGCATTTCGGATTTTGAGAAAGTTCGGAATGGTGGATTTTATTATATTGACAAATCTAGCTTGATTACGGAAATTTTGAGGGAAAAAGCAGAAGTGACGCTGATTACTCGCCCACGGCGTTTCGGCAAGACACTTGGCATGAGTATGCTGGAAAGCTTCTTCGACATCCGTAAAAACAGCAAAGAAGTGTTTGATGGACTGGAAATTGCAGAGCATCAAGCATTATGTGATGAGTGGATGAACCAGTATCCTACAGTCTTTGTTTCATTCCGACAGGTAGATGGTCTGGATTTTACCGGGGCATACGATATGCTTACAATGGTGATAGCAGACTTGTACAATAAACATCTTTATTTGCTTGATAGTAAAAATGCTACAGAATTTCAAAAAACAGCATTTGCGCATCTCGCACACGGCAGCGGTTCTGTAAAAGAAGTCAAGAGCAGTCTTATGCTTTTGACAACGATGATGCAAGGTTATTATGAAAAGCCTGTAATTCTTCTTATAGATGAGTATGATGTTCCCATAGCAAAAGCAAACAACAACGGTTACTATAATGAAATGCTGGATGTCATGAAAGGCTTGATGCAGGCCCTGAAAGACAATCAGGCACTTCAATTTGCAGTTGTTACGGGTTGCTTGAAGATTGCGAAAGAGAGCATCTTTACGGGAACTAATAATTTTGTATCGGATACTATTACAAATTCTCGTCTGAATGAGTATTTCGGCTTTGTACAGAGCGAGGTTGACCAGTTATTAAAAGATGCTGACCTGACAGAGCAAGCTGGGAATATCAAGAAATGGTATGATGGCTACCATTTCGGAGACTTTGATGTTTACTGCCCTTGGGATGTAATGAATTATTTACTGGAACTGCAGCGCAATCCGAAGGCTAAGCCGATCAGTTACTGGAAGAACACCAGTGATAATGCCATCATCCGCTCCTTTATTGACTATGCAGGCAGTACGATCACAAATAAACTTGAAACGCTAATGGCTGGTGGCTGCATTGTTCAGCGTGTGGATGAAAATCTGACCTATGATTATCTGCATTCCTCAGAAGATAATCTCTGGAGTACGCTATACTTGACAGGGTACTTGACCAAGGCTCGTGAAGACGATTATAAAGATGAACTGCCGGATGGCATGGTTGCTTTGATGATTCCGAATGCAGAAATCAAGGAGATTTTTGAAACGACAGTCATCAAATGGTTCGATGACAGCACAAGAAAGTGGAACCGGAATGCTCTGTTCGATGCAGTATGGAATGGTGATAGTGAGGGCGTTACCAAAGAAATGAATGCTTTGCTCCGGCGCACCATCAGCTACCATGACTATCGGGAAGACTTCTATCATGCTTTCCTTGCAGGCATTTTCACAGGTGCAGGATATATGGTGGACTCCAACAAGGAGCACGGAGAAGGCCGAAGCGATGTAGTTGTCTACGATTCCATCAATGCCCGCGTTGCAATCTTCGAGGCAAAGTACACGAAGGTTCTGGAAAATCTGGAGAGCGAATGCGATATAGCGTTGCAGCAAATTGACGATCGGATGTATGCAAAGGAGTATGAGGACGACTACGATGAAATCTTATGTTACGGCATTTCTTTTTTTAAGAAACGTTGTATGGTGAAGAAAAAGTAAGTTGCACGTGAAAAAGCACCTTTTCTGGTGGCAGGCCACAGTCAGGAAATGGAATGGTGTTCAGGCCGCCACAATTAATGTAATAGTATGAAAAAGGTCAAATTTGTGCTTGTTGTTATCTTTCCAGTAGTTGATGGAACAAAGAAGTAGAGATATTTGCAGCAAAAAAATTGAGGGAAGAATAAAACATGTTTTTTATGATGAGTATTACAGATGGTAGGAAAAATCTGGAATTCACACAGACAATCATCTGTAATGAATGTGGTAAATACGGAAGATATCAGGTGTTC